>CAZIAH010000103.1:0-14411 GCA_964537715.1 uncultured bacterium
ATTGTCATGACTATAGTTAAAGCATACAAAATTCGCCTTAACTAGTCAAGAGCCTAATAAAATAATGTTTTTTGCATATAACAATTTCCCGATTGCTCAGAATATCCATCCTGAGCATGATGTAAGATCCCTGTTTCATCATACGCCCGGGATAGATATCCCGTGTGATTATATAAGAAATAAAAGGCTAACGCCTTAAATCCTGGGGCGGAGTTAATTCGTCAGAATTTTATGGGGTGGTGTGGGGAAAAAAAAGATGAAAAGAATATGAAAAAGAAACATCAACCCGTACATTTATACGTAGAAAATCAACTCTACTTTCTAACAGCACACACTTTTAAGAATCAATATCTGTTAAAGGGCAAACCCCATAAACAGCATCTTTTGAATAAAATCAGTACATTCTTTAATGAATTTGATTTTGTACTCTACGCATGGGTTATTTTGGAAAATCACTATCATCTCCTTTTCAAATCATCGGATAAGACAACTCTTGGTAAAGTTATCGGGAAAATCCATGCTGGATATTCTTACGAATTGAACAAAAAAGAAAACCGTCGTGGCAGAAAAATTTGGCAGAATTACTGGGATTGGTGCATCCGATCCGAGAAGGATTTTTTGACTCATCTCAATTACATTCATCACAATCCCGTAAAACACGGTTATGTGCAAAATATGGAAGATTATCCATTTTCGAGCTATACGCACTGGATAGATAGAAAGAGCAAAGATTGGATACATACTGTCTTTGAAACGCATCCTGTGATTGACTTTACGATAGATCACGATGAAGTTAAAATAAAAGGCTAACGCCTTAAATCCGGGGGGCGGAATTCATCCGTCAGGATTTTACGGGGTGGTGGGAGAAAGAAAAAATAAAAGGCTGACGCCTTAAATCCAGAGTGGAGCTATTCGTCAGGATTTTATGGAGCGGTGGTAGTTGACTTTGAATGATATGAAAATACAAAGAATACATGCAGGAATGTTCTTGTTGACAGTACTACTTTTATTAAATACGAACGTTTTTGCACAAGATCCGAATTTTCAAATTTACCTGTGCTTTGGACAGTCAAACATGGAGGGATGGGGCGGAATTGAAGCACAAGACAGAACAGTGGACAGTCGTTTCCAGGTTATGGAGGCTGTTAATTGTTCAAACCTGGATAGAACAATGGGTTCCTGGTACACTGCTACTCCTCCTTTATGTCGATGCGATACTCATCTTTCCCCCGCCGATTATTTTGGCAGAACGATGGTTGAATACCTTCCAGATAGTATCAGAATAGGTGTTATCAATGTCTCTGTAGCCGGCTGCAAAATTGAACTGTTCGACAAAGACAATTATCAGGATTATGTTGCAACTGTTCCTTCGTGGATGATAGACATAATCAATGATTACGGCGGAAATCCCTATGCACGCCTTGTCGATATGGCAAAATTGGCTCAGCAAGATGGCGTTATCAAGGGTATTCTGTTACATCAGGGAGAGTCAAACTTAGGTGATGACCAATGGCCTTCCAAAGTCAAGGGCGTTTACGACAATCTGATAAATGACCTGGCGCTCAATCCAGATTCAATCCCTCTGCTCGCAGGTGAAGTCGTACAGGCTGATCAGGGAAGCAGTTATGCAAGTATGAATTCCATCATTGCAACGCTACCCCAAACGATTCCCAATTCTTACGTCATATCTTCGAGTGGCTGCACAGCACATCCGTTGGACAATATGCATTTTGATTCAGCAGGTTACAGAGAACTTGGAAGACGATATGCGATGCAAATGCTTTCATTACTAGATAATGAGGTTGAGGAACCTGAGGGACCTGAAGGAACCGAGTCGACTTATTTTGAACCTGAATGTGCGACGATGGGTGAGAATTGGGATATATTGGCCGATGTACAAGCTTCAAATGGATCCTATGTGATGGTTAAACCTGGCATACAAAGCCTGACAGAAGCGGCTGGTAGCGAAGGTACGATTGAACTTCCTTTTTCAGTGGATACGACCGGTAATTTTAACATATTTGCACGATTAAACTGTCCAAGCGATGATGACGATTCATTCTGGGCAAAAATAGACAGTGGAGAGTTTGTGATATGTGATGAATTGGTTACAACCGGGTGGCAATGGTTAAAACTAAACAATTATGAACTGATAGCAGGTGAACATACACTTGCCATGACCTATTGCGAAGATGGAGCCAAACTTGATAAAATATGCATCTCAAATTATACCGACGCTCCGGAGGGAATAGGTGAAGATGCCGAAAACTTATGTGACATAACAGGACCTGAAGGAACTGAGTCGACTTATTTTGAACCTGAATGTGCAACGATGGGCGAGAATTGGGATATATTAACCGATGCACAAGCTTCAAATGGATCCTATGTGATGGTTAAGCCTGGCATACAAAGCCTGACAGAAGCGCCTGGCAGCGAAGGTACTATTGATATTCCTTTTTCAGTGGATACGACCGGTAATTTTAACATATTTGCACGATTAAACTGTCCAAGCGATGATGACGATTCATTCTGGGCAAAAATAGACAGTGGAGAGTTTGTGATATGTGATGAATTGGTTACAACCGGGTGGCAATGGTTAAAACTAAACAATTATGAACTGATAGCAGGTGAACATACACTTGCCATGACCTATTGCGAAGATGGAGCCAAACTTGATAAAATATGCATCTCAAATTATACCGACGCTCCGGAGGGAATAGGTGAAGATGCCGAAAACTTATGCGATCTAACAGGTATCGAAAATTCAATAGAAGGTCCTGATGGTTATGTATTAAAACAGAATTATCCGAATCCATTTAATCCATCCACAGAAATTTTATACAATTTATCGGAACAAAGTTTTGTAACATTTAAAGTTTATGATGTTTTGGGCAGAGAAATTTTAACCTTAGTCAATGAAAAAAAACCGGCAGGAACTTACAAAATTATTTTCAATGCAGCAGGACTCGTAAGTGGTGTTTACTACTATCAGTTGAAGACAGAAAATTTTATGGAAATAAAGAAAATGATATTAATCAAATAAGAAGCTTAAGCAAGAAGTTATTTTGCTGAACGTGGTCTTTTGATGGGGTAC
This sequence comes from uncultured bacterium, assembly GCA_964537715.1. Classification (GTDB taxonomy): domain Bacteria; phylum Zhuqueibacterota; class QNDG01; order QNDG01; family DSAB01; genus CAZTZL01. Next base: position 3,095 of record CAZIAH010000103.1, read on the forward strand.
TTATAAAAATTCGATTACCCATGATATCCATCCTGGGCATGATGTAAGCAGGATAACCATTTTTTACGATCATAAATAAAATTTTCGAGTATCAAAAGATGATTTTTTTAAATGAAAAGAATAAATCCATTCTGCAAAAGATGTTGATTATTGTTTGTCTCTCGAGTGCCCTCTTTATCGCTACATTTCTAAATGATTATCCTTTACACATCCATCAAATTATATTGAGTATCCTTGTTTTAATATATATTCTCAGACTCGTTTTAACTTTATTCGTCTTTTTCCAAAGAAGACTTGTATGGTCTGAAACTTTAACAATTAGTGTGATTATGTCAATTATTTTATACACACTAACTTATACTGGGAAAGTGAATCCGAGATCTTTTGTTATAGCCGATTTATTGGGTATCATCCTATATATTTTAGGTTCATTCATTAATACATATTCTGAGTATTTAAGATATGCTTGGAAAATTGATCCTAAAAATAATGGACACATCTATAAATATGGACTGTTTAAATATTCGATGCATATTAATTATTTGGGAGATGTATTTATTTTTTTAGGCTTATCAATACTTACCGGCAGATATTGGACATTAATAATTCCAATTGGGATGTTATTGAATTTTGTAATATTCATCATTCCAAGCTTAGATAACTACTTATCTAAGAAATATGGTGACGAATTTGTAGAGTATTCAAAGGTTACAAAAAAACTTATTCCTTACATTTATTAAGAGGTAATTCCGATTGTCCGGGATAGATATCCCGCGCGATAACAACTCATTCCAGACAAAAAGGATCAAACCATGCAAATCAAAAATTTATTAAAATCAGAATATGGATTTTTTGTTTTTCTTCTCGTATCAATTATGGCAAGTCTGCCTGCATTCTGCCAATCCTCCGCCAATAAAAAACCAATGGATACGGAACAGGCCATTCGAAAAATTGCCGATAACGTACTGGCAAGTGCCACCTTTCGATTCGTGGACCGAAAGAGCGGAAAACAATACTCCTCGCCCGAAGAAGCGCCTCCGGATGCGGACTTGTGGCCGGAAAGTCCCTACACGGATTGGCGTTACTGGAACGGCGTGCTGAATCTCGCCATGATCAGACTGGGGAAAACGCTGAATGAACCCGCCTATAAGGATTTCGCCATTAAAAACGTTGCTTTCGACTTTGATTCCTATCCCTATTTCGAAAAAAAATATAAAGGTCAGAACAAGTGGAACTATCCGTTCGGCCAGCGCTTTATTCTGGAAGAACTGGACGATGGCGGCGCAATGGGCGCCAGTGTCATCGAAGTGAATCAACGTGATCCTCAGGACAGGTATGAAAAATACATCGAGCAGGTGGCCATACATATAAGTTCGCGTCAGGGACGTCTCGAGGATGGCACCCTGGTTCGTGCCTTTCCAGTCAAATGGACACTTTGGGCGGACGACCTCTACATGGGCGTCGTGTTTCTCTCCCGCATGGGTACCTACAATTCAAAATATTTCGACGATGCGGCGCAGCAGGTCATTCTTTTTCACAAACATCTTTTTAACGAGGAAAAAGGGTTGATGGCCCACAATTGGTACTCGGATATCGAATGTCCCGGGGTGGCCTTCTGGGGGCGTGCCAACGGATGGGCACTGGTGGCCCAGGTCGATCTGCTGGACCATCTTCCTGAAGATCACCCACAGCGCAGTATACTGCTGAACTTGCTCCGGCGTCACATTCAAGGAATTGCGCGCTACCAGAGCAGTGAAGGCTTGTGGCATCAATTGCTCGACAAAACCGATTCCTATCTTGAAACCTCGGCCACGGCCATGTTCACGTATACAGTGGCACGAGCCGTGAACAAGGGATACATCGAACCCAGATATGCTTCGATTGCCATAAATGGATGGAAAGGCGTGCTGTCGAAAATACGACCCGATGGTCAGATCGAGGGCGTCTGCACCGGCACAGGTGTAAGTGATAATCTGGTGGATTACTACCATCGCCCCACTCCGCTCAACGACATACACGGGATTGGATTCGTTTTATTCGCCGGCAGCGAAGTGCTGCAACTGCCGAAATGATCAACCAGATAAAATATGATCTTGAACCGCTGTTCCCGCAACTTGCAGGACTTTTTTGTACCGACCCAAGAATTCCATAAATTCTTATCATATATCACATGATGTGGTATAATAAATTTATCCACGAGAGAATAATTTTTATCGATTTATTTCAACACGACAAAATGTATCCCTTTAAAAAAATATTCTAATAAAAAAATTTTTGCTTTTCCATGATTTGTTTATTACATTGAATGTTAAATATGCAAAAAGTGTAATCTAATGTATAGACTTCTTCATGAAGCGAACAATTAAGGAATTATTGTTTCCATTCATCGGATTTTTATCATTGGTCTGGTTCCTTATACGTGTGATTCCCAAACCCAGTCGGGCAACCTACCCCTGTATGAAAGCTGCGGCTCCTTTCGCTTCAAGTTTTATTGTCTATCTCGGAGGCATCGTCGCTTCCCTGTTCGCCTATAAAAAAGCCAAAAAACATTTTCAACAATCACGGATCGTTATTGGAACCTGTTTGATTTTTTTGGCGGTCGGCATCGGTATGTTCACCTTTCTTCATACGGATGATCAGACTTACGCCGTTACCACAAACGCATTCAATGATCCGCTCGGACCGAACAATCCCATCGGCGAGGCCAAAGGCATTTTCCCGGGACGCGTGGTCTGGGTGCACCATCCGGATGCTACCAACGAAAATTGTACGAACGATGACCACAGCGATGCCTATTGGCTATCTTCGAATACCGATCAGGAAATCGTTGGTCAGATGTTCTCGGAGGCCTTGAAATCGGTAACCGGAAAAGAGAGTGATGCCGAGGCCTGGGATGCGATTTTTAAGTATTTCAATATCCATCACGTCAAAGGTGAAGTGGGTTATTCCGAGTCCGAAACGATCTTCATCAAAATAAACGCAGTCACTGCCTGGAGCGGGGCGGCTCCGAGTGGAGAAATGCCGGCTGGAAGCGCCATCGAATACGATACCACTCCACAAACGATTATGACCATGCTCAGACAACTGGTGAACAATGCCGGAGTTCCGGAAGGGAATATTTATATCGGCGATCCCATGTGCGATATCTGGAACAATTTGTATGAATACTTTCATGCTGAATTTCCAAATGTCAAATATTGCTCGAAACGAAACATCCCGGGAAGATACAAGATTACACCAAGCAACGAAGTTGGAATCACCTATTCCGATCACGGATCGGTAATGGATCAGGTAACGACGCACAAGTTCTTTAAAGAAATGATGGATGCGGATTATTTGCTAAACATTCCTGCCATGAAAGGACACCGGTGGGGAGGCGTTACGTTCTTTGCAAAAAATCATTTCGGATCGAACACCACGGACGGCTCCTGGCAGTTGCACAAGGGACTGATGAATCCGGACGATGCTGGAATGAGATACGGGTATCATCTTTATAGAGTATTTGTCGATTTGATGGGTTGTAAATACCTCGGAGGCAATACCCTGCTCTATTTTATGGATGCATTATGGTCCACCTCATACGAGCACCAAAAACCTCAAAAATTCCGGTCCGCTCCGTTTAATAATGACTGGTGTTCATCGATTTTACTTTCACTGGATCCCGTAGCTATCGAATCCGTTTGTCTGGATATTTTGCAAAAAGAATTTATCGAAGAAGAAATCATTGACGGTCAGGATGGACCTGTTCCGGACCGCTGGACTTTTGTGCAATGGGATGGCATTGATGATTACCTCCACCAAGCAGCCAGTTCAGATTGGTGGCCGGACGGTATTACATATGATCCCGATAATTCCGGAACACCTCTGGGCAGTCTGGGTGTGCACGAGCACTGGAACGACACGACAAATATGCAGTATACGCGCAACCTCGGAACCGGTGAAGGAATCGAATTAATTAAAATTTTTCATCAACCCAGTCCGGTTCGCAAGACTTCATTCGAGCTTCCCTCTAAATTCAGGATGTATCCCAACTATCCCAATCCCTTCAATCCGGCCACGACGATCCAATACGATTTACCCGTGCGTGCCGATGTCAACCTGACCATCTACGATCTGAACGGACGGACGGTTCAGACCTTGGTCAATTCGTACCAGCAGGCAGGGACTTATCAAGCAAAATGGAACACTAGCGGCATGGCTTCGGGATTGTACATTGCCCGTATCCAAATAACAGGTAAATTGAACAGAACCGAAACACAGCGTCTATCGTTAATAAAATAGGGGATATTTGTCTAAAATATGAGTGAGATTGTAAAAATGTAAATATTATTCATCCCAAACAAATGGAGTATATCATGAAAGACATCCTCAAAAAAATGTTATTTCCGATCATTGGATTCATGGCTCTGCTCTGGTTTTTGGTTCGTGTGATTCCTAAACCGACCCGCGTCACTTATCCATGTATGAAGGCCACCGCGCCCATTGCTTTTTCTTTTGTCGTCTGGGCAACAGGACTGTTCGGTTCTACCCTGTTTTTTAAAAAGGCAAAAAAATATTTTGTTCAGTCACGATATTTTCTATTTTCTGTAGCTTCTATCATCAGTGTCGTCCTGTTTTTGATTCCCATTATGCAGGACACACAACCGGTCAACGCAGTCTATTTGACCACACTGGAAGAACCCAACACACCAATGGGTGAAGGTAAAGGGATCTTCCCGGGCCGGGTTGTCTGGGTACACGACCCGGATGCGACTGATGAGAATTGCGTAAACACCTACAACGACTACTGGTATCTGGATGACAATACCAATCAGGATGTGGTAAGCCAGATGCTTTCCGATGGTCTTCAGGAAATGACGGGAACGACCTCCGATGCGGCCGCCTGGGATGCCATCTTCCATTATTACAACAGCACACACGGCCGTGGCGATGTGGGCTATACTACCGGAGAAAAAATTGTGATTAAAATCAATTTAAATGGAGAAGGAAACAGCAATCCTGATGCTAACGTTAATACCAGTCCTCAACTTTGTTATGTTATATTAGATCAGCTGGTCAATGTTGCAGGTGTGGCTCAAGCAGATATTGGAATGGGTGATCCCAGCCACATGGATTATTATGGGTGGGGCAATACTCCCAAGCCGACAATGTGCTATTATTGGGACAAATGCAAAGCGGTCTTTCCAAATGTACAATACTGGGGTAATGAGACAGGAATGACATTAACTCCAGCCTCAGCAGAGCCAGTCCTTTTTTCCAGCAATGGGGAGATTAGTGATGTTTTGCCCCAATGCTATCTGGACGCCACCTACATGATCAATATCCCGGTTCTAAAGAAACATCACCGGGCCGGTATCTCACTGTGCGCAAAAAATCATTTCGGTTCCACGGCCCAGTATTACGGTGGCGCCTGGCAATGGCACGATTATCTGCCCTCTCCGAATGCAACCGGTGTGGCAGATAATGGAGATTATGGCGTCTATCGGTGTCTCGTGGATCTGATGGGACACAAGGATCTGGGCGGCAAAACCATTCTTTTTCTTGTGGATGGAATTTGGAGTTCGGTCAACTGGGGACACCCGCCAATCAAATGGCGCATGACACCGTTTAACAATGACTGGCCGAACTCACTGTTTTTATCACAGGACCCGGTGGCCATAGCATCCGTGGGGTTTGATTTCCTGTATTATGAATTCGATGAAAATAATCCAACCGAAGGTGGAGCACCCACCAGCGAGAAAGGTCCTTTTCCTCATTTTGCAGGTACGGATGACTACCTTCATCAGGCGGCTGATCCAACCAACTGGCCTGCCGACATTCAGTATGATCCGGAAAACGACGGAACGGTGTTGACAAGTCTTGGAACCCACGAACATTGGAACAACGCCCAAGATAAAAAATACTCACGGAATCTGGGGCTGGATACGGGCATCGATCTGGATTTGATCGAAAAAGCAAGCGCCGTACATAACCCGGGTAACAATCGGACCGGTATTGTGAAAAATTTCGCTCTTGACCAGAATTATCCGAATCCCTTCAATCCGGATACAGAAATTCAATACCGACTTTCCAAACCTTCGAACATTTTACTGACTGTCTATCAGATCAACGGGCAACAGGTTCGGACACTCTATCACGGTTATCAGGAAGCCGGAACGCACATCCAAAAATGGGACGGCCTTCTCGAAAATGGTCTTCCCGCTCCGTCGGGTGTTTATGTTTACCGGCTTTCCGTGCAGACCGACAACGGTACTTCACAACAGGTCCGTAAAATGGTGCTGAACCGTTAGGATTCAGATACCGTGTTTAAAAATAGATAATATTTTCCGGGAGACAAACTTTAAATTGTCTCCCGGTTTTTTTTCACACCGTTTTTGTGAGGTTTTTATGTTCAGAAAAATCATGTTCATCGTATCTTTTTTGCTCCTTCTCATCTGGGTGGGATGTCACCACACAACCGAACAGACTCCGACCGAAGGCAATATTCAGGGAACCGTTACATGTCTTCTTCCAGACGGCGCATCTCCGGTGTACCGGGCTTTTATTTTCTGGGGAGATAGCCTTCTGGCAACTACCGACCAGCAGGGTTCGTATCGGATCAATGATTTGAGAATCGGCAAATACGATCTCACCGGTTCCGCCCTGTTCTGCGGAGACACCATTCAATCGGTTCAGATACAAGGAGACCGCACGGTTACACTCGATTTCAATCTGCGACCCGACTCATCCACTGGACTGGTTGTAGGCGAATTCCAAGATGGTTTTTTGTTTCAACAACGTTTGCTGGAAGACTCGTCGCTGGCAGACTGGAGCGAACAGCAGATTTACGATGCGGCCACCGGCGCAACGCTTCAATACAAAACACTGCAAAATGCTGTTCCTGACCGTTTTGTCTCTGTGGGAGACACCTCACTAACCACTTCGGACTATTGGGGACAGTATGGATTCTATATGCCTTGCGGAACATATCCGCTCACGGGATCTTGTGAAGGATACGAGGACGTCATGCGCGTCGTGAACGTCCAGCCCGATTCAAAGAATTATATTAACTTTATATTACCCAGACAGGTAATCACTAAGCTCATCGCAAAAGCAAATCGGGATTAAATAAGACAATCTCATCAAGGGTTGTATCAAAAGTCGATTGAGTCAGATTTACTTTTTTGATACAGCCCTTTTCTCATCCTCCGTTTTCCATTCTCCCTTCTCCGGCTTTCCGTCTCCGTTCTGCGTTTCTCGTTCCATCTTCTTCGATTTAAATGAAACCAGCATGGTTTTTAATGCATATAAATAAGGGAGTTTGTTACTACTCTTTATAGTCTTTTGTAATAACAGAAAAATATTTTTAGGCGACTCCGGATCAGGATTTATTCAAAATATGGAAAAAATCCATGAATTGAATCTATTCAACCCGAGGGGGGCATTAAAATGATCAAATCAGAAGACATTTCCATTGTACTGTGCGGACCAGCCGGACAGGGCATTCAAACCGCCGAAAAACTGATGGTATCGATTTTGAGAAAAGCGGGTTATAATATATTCGCCACCAAAGAATACATGTCCCGGATCCGAGGCGGAAGCAATTCCATTACCATTCGGGTCTCATCGAAACAGGTAAAGGCGCTGCTCGACAGAATGGACATATTGATTCCGCTGGATCGCGATGCCTTAAAGCATGTCGCGCACCGGATTTCGCCCGAGACGGTTCTCATCGGTGAAAAAGAAAAACTGATGCCGAACGACGGAAAACTACCCTGCCGGATTCTGGATATCCCTCTCTCCAAACTTGCCAAAGAGGTCGGGGGAAGTATCTATTCGAATGTGATTATGGCGGGGGTAATCGCTGGACTTTTCCGAATCGAAGAATCCCTCGTGCATTCATCTGTCAAAAAAAGCTTTAGTCAAAAAGAAATCATAGACCGAAATTTAAATGCAATCGATAAGGGAATCGACACTGCCTCCAATTTTAGTTCTGATATCAAAATCGATCTAAAAACCAAAAAAGAACCGGAGATCGGAAAGGAAATGATTCTCAACGGCGGAGAAGCAGTCAGTCTGGGTGCTGTGGCCGGAGGATGCCATTTTATCGCTTCCTACCCCATGACGCCCTCCACGCCGGTTTTGACCTTTTTGGCCCAGCATGCGGAAATGTTCCATGTGATCGTAGAACAAGCGGAAGATGAAATTGCGGCCATCAATATGGCATTAGGCGCATTCTATGCAGGTGCACGCAGCATGGTCACTACATCCGGGGGTGGATTTGCGCTTATGACGGAAGGTCTGAGCCTGGCCGGTATGCTCGAGACCCCCATTGTCATTCACCTTGCCCAGAGACCAGGACCGGCAACCGGCCTGCCCACACGAACCGAGCAGGGCGATCTGCTCTTTGCGCTTCATGCTGGTCATGGTGAATTCCCGCGTGTGATTTTTGCACCGGGAACCCTCGAAGATGGTTTCTTTTTGACCCAACAAGCATTCAACCTAGCGGATCAATATCAGATCCCCGTATTTATTCTTACGGATCAGTATTTCATCGATTCCTATTACAATATCCCCAAACTGGATCTTTCGAAAATAAAGAATCAGGAATATATCATTCAAACTGGCCAGAATTATAAACGGTATGTACCTTCCAAAAACGGGATTTCTCCACGGGGCATTCCAGGATACGGAAAGGGACTGATTGTGGTGGACAGTGACGAACACGATGAAGAGGGACACATTACCGAAAGCCGTACTGTTCGGGTAAATATGGTTAATAAACGTCTTAAAAAAATGGATGCACTTGTCAAAGCAGCGCTCCCCCCGAAATGGATCGGTCCCAAGGACTGCGAAACCCTGGTGATCTGCTGGGGTTCCACAGTCCATATTGCCGAGGAAGCTGTCCGGAATATCGGAAAAGGCAAAATGGCACTGCTCTATTTCAATCAGGTCTATCCCCTTTTCCCCGGAACCGTCGATCTCGTCAAAAAAACCAAACATTTGATTCTTGTCGAAAATAATGCGACAGCCCAGTTTGCCCAGATTTTGAAAAATCAATTGAACATCGATGTTCCGGTAAAAATACTCAAGTACAACGGTCTGGCATTTTCTGTGGAAGAAATCACGCAAATATTACAAGAAATGACCACTTAGGAGGCAATGATGAATAAGAACGTGTACGATATAGACAATCCTGACATCGCATGGTGTCCGGGATGCGGAAATTTTGTCATCTGGAAAACATTAAAGGAGACGCTTGCCGAACTCGATCTCGAACCTCGGGAAGTAGTGATTGTTTCGGGGATCGGCCAGGCCGCCAAAATGCCCCATTACTTGAAATGTCACACCTTCAACGGTCTTCACGGAAGGGCTCTGCCGCCTGCGACCGGAATCAAGGCCGCCAACCCCGAACTCGTTGTGATTGCGGAAAGCGGTGATGGCGATATGTACGGCGAAGGGGGGAATCATTTTATCCATACGATTCGAAGAAATCCGAATATCACCAACATTGTACACAATAATATGGTCTATGGTTTGACCAAAGGTCAGGCCTCGCCGACCAGCCAGCTTGGTTTTGTTACACCAGTGCAAGTGAACGGTGTCATTCTTGAGCCATTGAATCCAATCGCCGTGGCGATCGCTCTCAATGCTTCTTTTGTGGCGAGAACGAGCACGGTGGATGCGGATCAAATGAAAATGATTTTCAAAAAAGCCATTCAGCACAAAGGCTACGCATTGGTCGATGTATTCCACCCTTGTGTGTCGTTCAACAAGATCAACACCTATCAATGGTTTAGAGAAAACACCTATTATCTGGAGGAATCCTACGATCCGGAAAATAAATTTGATGCATTCAAGCGCGTTTCTGAAACGGAAAAACTGCCGCTGGGAATTTTTTATATCAATCCCCACAGACCTTCTTTTGAAGAAAGCCTGAATGTTTATCAGAGAAGCAATGAACCGCTGTTTTCAAAACATGCGGAATTGAGCCGTCTGCAGGAATTTATAGAAATGACAAATTTTTAATACCTTATTGATCACTCTCCCCTATTTTTGCGATCAGTATAACCTCCCGACAATGTTATAGAATCCGTGCCGGGAGGCTTTTTTGATTTTACTTTAACAGAAGCAACTTTTCCGTATTCCGATAGACCAGTTCACCATGATTTCTAACCTGAACCTGATAAAAATAGGTCCCCGAAGAGAGTGCATTCCCATAATCGTCTTTTCCATCCCATGTGACTGCAAAGTGACCGGCAGGGTATTTTTCATCAACCAGTGTTCGAACTTTTTGACCAAGAATACTATAGATAATCCAAGTGACTTGACCTGCCTGTGGAAGACCATATTCAATGTTCGTGATGGGATTAAACGGATTCGGATAATTCTGATAGAGGACAAATTGATCCGGTAGATTCCCGGCTGCCACTTGTTCTACACTTGTTTCGATTTTCTTAATCAGCACGATGATACCATTGGCCGTAAACGCACCGCTCATGTCATAAGTCATGATCACTTGCGAAGGTCCGAAATTCCCATTCAGATCGAGAGTAATGCCTCCATAATCAGGAGCAGTTACCGATCCATGTAATTCACCATGCGAGGCCGTCGTACTCCCGGTCCAATCATTTGGTGCTGGAACAACAATAGAATCCGCCTCATTATCATAAGCAAACTCACCTTTGAAAGTAACAGTTTGCGGATTACCAAAAACTCCTGCTGTGGTGGACGTGATCCTGACTTTCTGACTGTCAGGAATAACCTCGATAACGGCGTGAATAGAATCGGTCGTATTATAGGTCAGGTTCATCCAGTATCCGTTCCATTCCCCGGCGAATTCCGATACATCTGAATCCGTACTCCAGCCGATATCCGTAAAGTTGGTATTATGCTGGAAGTTTAAAGTGGTATCGCCCACTGCATTATCGAGCTGGAGCCTCCAGCCATGATCGGCAGGTGGTGGATCGTACTGACCATTTCCACTGAAATCGGCATAAAAGTCGATCCTGTAATCATGTCCCTCCAATATCACAAAAAGATTGACTTGAAATGCAGCACTTGGGATACTGCCAATGGTTTTTCGACCAACCTCTTCACTCGACGCTTTGTCTATCACACGTACTTGAAACAACTGACCTACATGAGGAGTCATATCGGTCAAATTGAGTGTCAGTTTATGCTGCCCCAGTGCAGTACTGGTCAGAGCAACAAAAAACATCCATAAAAAAACTTTTTCAATACGCATGGTAAACCTCCTTTTTTAAACGTTTAAAGTAAGTATTCAACAATAATTCTTTTACTCTACGATTTACTTTTAAATGAATAGAATAAAATA
>CAZIAH010000104.1:0-13953 GCA_964537715.1 uncultured bacterium
ACATTCTTGTCCGTGTCCAGTTCCTGAATGATTGATCCGGCTACAAGCGCGCCGGGATGACCTCCGGACACGATTCCGCTCATGTCCACCGGCTGGAGATCGTAGGCCAACATCAGGGCGTGGCCGTTGGGCAACCACTGGAATTCATGCGAATCGGCGATGTATCCGTTTCCCATTTTAAAGCTATCCACGACGGTGTAATTGTTGTCCATCATATAAAATGTGGTGGGTCCTCCTCCCACAAAATCGTGGAATTCGTAGTTTACGCCATAGGAGAGCATGCCATTGGGCAGGACTTTAAAGTCCACGGGAGCGCCCGTAGTAATTTTATTATAATACTGAATTTCTCCCGAATTGTCCACCATCACATTGTATCCATCGCCCGAGCTGAAATGGGTGGGCGAAAAGAAAATGGAGCCTTCGGAGGGTTCCCCGGTCACCGTCACTTCGAATGTGGGGAAATCCGACGGCAAAGTATCATCTGCTGTCTTCTGTAACTTGTTTTTGATTGCATCTGAGATCGAATACAAAGAATTCAGTTCCGGAAGATACTCATACGGGTTCAGGACTTTTTCGAGAGGGGTGATTGTAAATTGGAATGAAAATGGGGAAATCGGCGTTCCCTTGAAATCTTTCAATCCCGGATTAAAAGTAACGGTGATAATTTCTTCCGGATTGAACAGATGATCCGGTTTGAAAATCACGGTCTTTTTATCGTCCGAAAGAACCACTCGTCCTGTATAACGTCCATTTTCTGATCCATTTACTATGATCAGATCCGGTTTTCTGAGGCTCGATTCATCAAGGTACTCTCCTGGTCGGATGATGATCTGACTCGAACGGGGATTCAATATGGAGTTGTGAACCGGACTGATATACTGAACCGATTCCGGTTTCTGGGCTCCAATCCATTTCGAAAAGAATAGTGTACAGAAAATAATCATTGATAACATTTTTTTCATGCTGTTTCCCTTCATTTTATTTATCCAGTTATTTAACTCTTAAGAAAAAAACAAGTTCATTTCGTCCTTGCTATTTAATCATTATCATTTTACGTACATCCCAATATATTTGGGAGTCGTTTATTCCCCTTGCCTCTATTTTATAGAAATAGATGCCCGAACTGAGTCGATTTCCGTCGAATTTAATTTGGTGTTCGCCCTGATCGTAAACCGTGTTGCAGATTTCCTGTTCGAATTTTCCAAGTATATTGTAGAGAGTTATCTTCACACGACTTCTTTCCTGTGTGGAAAAGGTGATCGTGGTTTCCGAGTTGAAGGGATTCGGATAATTTCCTTTCAGGTCAAACTTTTGAGGAGTTTGAACCAGATGTTCTTCAACCTCTGCTTCGATATCCCGTTTGAAGGAAATATTGTCAAGATAAACATCGACATCGGAAGCTCCTATTAAGAAAACCACCAATGCATTAAAATCGCTGGGATCTTCCATGACAAAGGGAAACGTGTAGTGGGTTTGCTCAGTGGTTAAAGGAATCGTCCCCGTTTTACTATAGTTGATATATGACAATCCATTTTGCATGATCATGGCTTCGATAGTTCTTTGTGAATCTGCCCACGCATCAAATTCGAAGAGATAAGAGTCACCGCAGATGACTTCCAGACCGTCTTGTAAAAATTGAATATGCCATGTTTCATCCCCTCCGTTTGAGATTTCAAAATAGCTGGTTTCGTCTCTGATAAACCAGTTCCCTTTGGCAGGTTTATATTTCTTATAACTCCAATCGACTTTGACGTTTGAGAAATCTCCGTTTAATATCATATTTTCACCGGGATCGATAAAATTGATCAAAGCTTTAGCTTCATTTGAGTATCCGCTTTCCTGACCATAAATATCCACAGCTGTGACGCGAAAATAATAATACTGCTGATTGTCTAAGTTCCTCAATATTTTTATGGTAGTTTTCGATGTATCGATCTCGGTGGTCGGATTGGGTGAAGTGTCACCATAAATTTTATAATAATCTACATTTGGATCACCGAATTTGTTAAATATTAGAACCACTGCTTCTCTGTGGGATTCGGCTATCAAATAGGGGACAAGTGACATGCCATCCCACTGAAAGCGAAACGCACGATAGCAGTGATAGTTATCCCAAAAAGACATTTCAAATGCTTTTTCACCGTCAGGCCGTACTTCAGTGATTTTGTTGACGGCCCAGTTAATTAATCTGTTTTTGTTGGGCAATTGCTGCACATTCCCCATATAGGGAGCGGTGAAACCCGGCTTCTCCGGATATTCCCAGACCAGAGTCGCCGTCATATTCAAAGTGTCCAGTTCATATTCCACAGCCCGCGGTATTGAAGGTGTCCGCCAATTACTGTTGTCAAAGAGAGTGTAATGTCCATTCCCCAGTGCTCGGACATCGTGCTGCATACTGAAACCATTCAATGAATCTCCGATAAAAGTAAAATCGCTGTGTTCTCCTCCTAGTCTCCAGATAATTTCCCGTGTTTGCCGGTGGATTTTGGTGACCTCGCTGAGATGTCTGCTCGAAAGAATAATGTGCCCGTCATCATCGACATCGACCGAATTCATGTGAGGAAAGCGAATATATGCTCCGGTTAAAGGATCTTCCGTACTGTGGATATCCCTGATGTCAAAGTGTTTCCAGGCACTCCATTGATAAAGTAAACTATCGTCGGAGGAAAATTCCTGAAGCACTGTTTCTCTGACGATTGCGTTGGTTCTGCCGCCGTCCACATACTGGCTCATATCCACAGTGCTGTCCTTGCGACCTATCAGAAAATACCCGCCGTCTTTTAATATCTGGAATTCGTGTTCATCTGTGGTATAACCGTTCACAGGGCGATATGTCTTGATATGATTATAATTTTGGTCGAGAGTGATGTGTCCCCAGTTGGCTGATTCGGTGTAAATTTCTTCTTTTCCGTATCCTCCCCTGATGACCATGGACAGGACTCCATTGTGCTGCACTTTGAAATCACGTCTCCGGTCATAATCCGGTGTACGCAAATACCAAATTGGAGAACCGGTATTGTCAAGGATCAAATTGTAGGGATGATAATCGCGCCAGATATTTAGGAAAAGGTATCCATCGTAGGGATTGTTGTTAATTGTAATATTCACGTGGGGAAAATCAGAGGGTACAGAAACACCGTTCGGCATAATTACGGCTGTTCTTTTACCGGATGTCAGATTGGATTGTGTATTAAGGATGTTTATCCTTTCCGAATTGTCGAATGGAGATTGGCAGGATTGCTGATCTTCTGTACGGCAAACGATGAACTTATAATGAAAAGGTTTGATTGGATCCATTTCCGGAAAAGCCAAACGGGGTGTGAGCGTAACGTTCACTGTTTCACCCGACAAGAATTGGGAATGAGGTTTGTAAACGATGGTCTTTTGATCCGCGGCGATCCAAGTTTTTCCCGGATAAATTTTGCCATCTTTTCCTACGACTCTGATAAAAGTGGACAGATTTGTCAGTTCTTGAGGATGGATAGATTGAAAATTCACACTGATTGAGGAGGATGAGGAAATGTGTCTCGCATCCGGCATGGGTGAAAGATGACTGTAAATATGACTGGTATTACCCAATACCAGTGCACAAATCGATAGCAGAAATAAAATTATAATCCGTCTGTTCCGGAGTAACCCCATCACTATACCTCGTTTTTAATTAAAATTCAGGGGATCAATTTGTGTTATAGAATATGGTAGTACAGTTCATTGTATCTACTCGAAAAACTGCTCTATTTGATCAGCATCATTTTACGCATGTCCCGAAATGTTTCAAGGCTCTTCATTCCTTCTGCCTTTATTGTATAGAAGTAGATACCGGAACTGAGCCGGTTTCCGTTGAATTTGAGTTGGTGTTCTCCCTGTTCGTAAATCGTGTTACAGATTTCCTGTTCGAATTGCCCCAGTATATTATATAATTCGATTTTAACTTGGCTCTTTAAAGGAATGGAAAATTCGATGGCCGTTTCTGCATTGAAAGGATTCGGGTAATTTCCCTTGAGTTCATACTGCAGGGGAGTAGTCTGGTCAGGGCGCTTACTGACATCCGATCCAGTAATCCGTTTGAATGAGATATTGTCTATATACACATCGGCATCGGAATTTCCCATAAAGAAAACAACCAGTGCGTTGAAATCGCTCGATTCTTCCATTATAAAGGGATAAGAATAATGGTTCGATTTGGTAGTCAGTAAAGTAGAACCGATTTGACTGTAATTGATGTAGGGTTCACCATTCTGAAGAATCACTGCTTCGATGGTTCTCTGCGCATCGGCCCAGGCATCAAACTCAAAACGATATTGTTCACTGCGAATGACCTCCATGCCATCCTGAACCAGTACGATTTGAGTGACATCATTGCCCCCCTGAGAAATATTGAAATGACCGATGCCATCTTCAACTGACCAGTTTGCCGATGCAGGATTATTGTTGACAAAATACCAGTTATTTTTTTCGTTTGAAAAATCTCCGTTGAGGACCATATTTGTTCCGGGTTCGATAAAATTGGTATAGCAATTTTCTTCGTTTGAGTAATCACCTTCCTTGCCGAAAATATCCACAGCCGTAACCCGAAAATAGTACTGTGTTAGATTTTGCAAATCCGTGAGGGCTTTCAGGGTTACTTTCGATGTATCAAGCAGAGCGGTCGGATTCGGCGAAGGTCCTCCGTAAATTTTATAGTAGTTCACATTGGGATCGCCGAATTGATTGAATATCAGCACGACGGCTTCTTTGTGGGATTCTACTATTAGGTAAGGTTTGAGCGCTCGGCCGTTCCACGGAAATCGGTATGTCCTATAACACTGGAGACCATCCTCGTACCACATTTCAAAAGCGACTTCTCCGTTCTGCCGTACCTCTGTTAATATAGGCAGGGCCCCATCTCCCCAATTGATCACTGTATTTCCATTGTGCAATCGCTGAGCGTTCCCCATATAGGTAGAATAGGCATAAGTGTATTGATTTCGATATTCCCAGACCAGTGTTGCTGTCATATTCAGCGTATCGAGTTCGTATTCGACTGCGCGCGACGTCGGAGGAGAATGCATGTTTCCATTATCGAAAACCGTGTAATGTCCGTTCTCCAATACATTGATATCATGCTGCCATGAAAATCCGTTGAAACTATCACCGATGAATGTGAATTGATTGTTTTTTCCTCCCAGTCTCCAGATGATCTCGCCACTATGCCGGTTGATTTTCGTTACTTCATTAAGATAACGGCTCGAAATCAGGATATTTCCGTCGTGATCGATATCGACTGCGTTCGTGTGGGGGAAATAGATCGTTCCCATCCGGAGATTCTGGCCCTGACCCACCATGTCGTCAATCGTGAAAAGATCCCACGGACTCCACTGATGCACCAGAGTTCCGGACGGATCGAATTCCTGAATCATGGACCAATGCACTGTGGCATTGGTTTGTCCCCTATCCACGTATTGGCTCATGTCTACTCCAATACTGTCGTAACAGGCAATCAGAAGATAGCTGCCGTCTTCGAGCATTTTCAAGTCGTGTTCATCCACCCAGTAACCGTTTGCAGCATGAATCGTATCGACGATTGTATAATTCTGATTGAGAACAATGTAACCCATGGTTTTATTGCCGTCATAGATTTCTGGTTTTCCGTAACCGGCTCTGACGATCATTGTCAGCATGCCGTTGTCTTCCACCTTAAAGTTGCGCTGGGTATATGGTGTTCTCCAATACCAGACGGGTGATCCTGTGTTGTCCAGAATCATCGTATAAGGCTGTCCATATCTGTTGTTCAGGAAAATGTATCCCGTATCGGGGTTGTCGTTGGTCGTGATTGCAATTCTGGGGAAATCGGAAGGTACTGAAACGCCGTTTTCAGTAATCGTGGCAGTTTCGAATGTCCGCGGTCTGGCAGATTGTAAAATCTGGTTCTTCCATTCCTTCAATGCGGATGAAATGGATTTGCTGTTGTTGGATTGAGCAAAAGTAAATTGATACAGGACTAAAAGAATCGCTGTGGTTCCGATTTTAATTTTTTCCATTTTCTATTCTCTATTTTTTTATCCGATAGCCTGTTCCCATCAACGCCTATTTGATTAATATCATTTTATGCACATTCCGATGGATTTCAGAACCATTTATGTCTGTTGCTTCCATCAAACAGAAATAGATACCCGTGCTGAGTTGATTTCCATTTAATTTGATTTGATGGTTTCCCTGATCGTAAACGATATTACAGAGCTCCTGTTCGAATCTCCCGAGTATATTATACAATTGAATTTTGACACGGCTCTTTTGGGGAACCGAAAAACAGATAATCGTTTGCGCATTGAAGGGATTGGGATAATTCCCAATGAGTTCATAATCCCGCGGCATCCGGCCAGAACTTTCACTGACATCCGATTCTGTGATCCGCTTGAATGAAATATTATCGAGATATACATCGGCATTCGAGTTGCCCATCAGAAAAATGACCAGTGCATTGAAATCGCTCGGGTCTTCCATCACAAAAGGATAGGAATAGTGGGTCAGTTTGGTGGTCAATAAACTTGATTCAGTCCTGCTGTAATTGGTGTATTGACCGCCGTACTGTAAAATCATCGCTTCAATGGTTCTCTGCACATCAGACCAGGCGTCAAACTCAAAAAGATACTGTTCGCCGCGAATCACCTCCATGCCGTCCTGAACCAGCATGATCTGTGTAATGTCATTGCCTCCCTGGGAGATTTTGATATGACCGATTCCATCCTCAATGGACCAGGAAGCCGAAGCAGGATTCTCATCGTAAAAATACCAATTGCTCTTTGAATTTGAAAAGCTCCCGTTCAAAACCATGTTTGATCCCGGATTGACGAAATTAGTGGTCGTCGTTTCTTCATTGGAAAAATCGCTTTCCTGACCATAAATATCTACGGCCGTGACCCGAAAATAGTACTGTGTCAGGTTTTGCAGGTCTGTGAGGCCTTTCAGGGTTACTTTCGATGTATCGAGCAACGTGGTCGGATTCGGAGAAGTTCCCCCGTAAATACGGTAATAATCCACATTCGGATCGCCGAATTTGTTGAATATCAATGCTATGGCTTCCTTGTGGGATTCAGCGATTAAATAGGGCACAAGTGCCATGCCGTTCCAGGAGAAGCGGAAAGCGCGGTAACAATCGTACCCATCCATAAATGCCATTTCAAAGGCTTTTTCTCCGTTGGGCCTTACTTCACTGAATTTATTGGTCGCCCAGTTGATGAATGTATTTCCGTTCGGCAATCTTTGTACATTGCCCATATACCTGGAATAATAATCCGGAGTTTCCCGATATTGCCAGACCAGTGTCGCTGTCATGTTCAAGGTATCGAGTTCATATTCCACGGCGCGCGAGATCTGGGGATTGTGCCAGTTGCCGTTGTCGAATACAGTGTAATGATTATTCCCCAAGGCCCGGATGTCGTGCTGCATGCTGAAACCATCGAACGAATCTCCAATAAAAGTAAATTGATTGTGCGCTCCTCCCAGTCTCCAGATGATCTCCCGTGTCTGCCGGTTGATTTTGGTGACCTCGCTGAGATGCCTGCTCGAAAGCAGAACGTTTCCGTCGTCATCAATGTCGATGGCATTCATGTGGGGAAAACGAATGGTACCTCCCGTCAAGGGGTCTTCCGTACTGTGGAGATCCCGAATATCGAAGTGGTCCCACGCGCCCCACTGATAGATCAAACTGTCGTCGGGAGAAAATTCCTGAAACACGCTTTCTTTTACGGTCGCATGGGTCGATCCGCCAGCGACATACTGGCTCATATCCACAGTGCTGTCCTTGATCGCGATAAGGAGATATCCTCCATCTTCCAGAACCTGCAGTTCGTGTTCGTCCGTGCTGTATCCGTTCACCGCCCGAAAGGTTTTGATATAATTGTAATTTTGATCCAGCGCGATGTGCCCGATTCCGTCTCCGTAGCCGAACCGGATCAGCATGGTCAGCCAGCCGTTCTTCTGTACTTTGAAATCGCGCCTTCTGTCATTGTTGGGTGTGCGCAGGTACCAGATGGGAGAACCCGTATTGTCCAGGATCATGTCAAAGGGATGGTAATTGCGCCAGTTGTTGAGGAAGATGTATCCCTCGGAGGGATTGTTATTCACGGAAATATAAACCTGTGGGAAGTCAGACGGTACCGAAACTCCGTTTGCCATAATCATGGCTGTTTTTTTGGCGGGCGCAGATTTTGAATCCAGATTCGGAATGTGAATTTTTAAATGGTATTGAAAATTCCTCGTATCCGATACGGGTGAGGGAAATTTGTCACTATGCGAATCGTTCCCAAGCAAGGGCAGGAAGCCAGTCAGCAATAGAAAGATCACGCCTGCGTTGATTTGTATTGTTCTCACAATATTGCTCCTCTTCTTCATTTTCACGGGTTATTCCTGTTTTACGAGAGCAATGGTTGTTTGGTTCGTTGTATTTGTAACAATTTCAATTTACCTTCCATGATTCGTCATCAAGTTATCCCGAACAGTGGGTCGTCCAATGGTCATGAATACCTTCCGTTATTTGATCAATATCATTTTATGCACGCCCCGATATGTCTTATAATTTTTTGTGTCCGTTGCCTCCATTAGACAGAAGTAGATGCCCGTGCTTAGCTTGTTTCCGTTGAATCGGATTTGATGGTAACCTTCATCGTAAATCGTGTTACAGAGTTCCTGTTCGAATTTTCCCAGAATGTTATAGAGAGTCATTCTAACACGACTTTTCCCCTGTGTGGAAAAAGAGATGATGGTTTCCGAGTTGAAGGGATTGGGATAATTCCCCTTAAGTTCGTAATGGAGGGGGGTCTGGTCAGGAGTTTTACTGACATCCGATTCAGTGATCCGTTTGAATGAAATGTTATCAAGATAGACATCAGCATTCGAAGTACCCATAAAAAAAACAACAGATGCATCTAAATCGTTTGTATCCTCCATTTTAAAAGAATAGGAATAATGAGTCGGCTCGGTGGTCAGTAAAGCGGCTCCTGTTCGGCTGTAATTTAAATTAGGAGTTCTACGCTGTTGGATCATGGCCTCTATTGTTCGCTGTGCATCGGTCCACGCATCGAATTCGAAAAGATAAAAGTCGTTTTGTATGATCTCCATGCCGTTTTGAATCAGTTGGATTTGTGTGACGTCATTTCCTCCGTTTGAGATATTAAAATGACTGACACCGTCTTCGATTAACCAATTTGCCGAGGCGGATTCTCTCTCGTGAAAGATCCAGATGTCCTTTTCATTTGAAAAATCTCCGTTGAATACCATATTTTCGCCCGGTTTACTAAAATAAGTATAGCAACTGTCTTCATTGGAGTAATCGCTTTCCTGACCGTAAATGTCCACGGCCGTGACACGAAAATAGTATCGCTGTTGATTCTGCAGATTTGTGAGTTTTTTTAGAGTGACTTTCGATGTATCGATCATAGTTGTTGGATTGGGTGAAATGCCACCGTAAATTTTGTAGTAATCCACATTGGGATCGCCGAATTTGTTAAATATCAACACGACGTTTTCTCTACGAGATTCAATGACCAGATATGGCACGAGCTCTATCCCGTCCCATGGAAAACGATACGCTCGATAGCAGTAGGAGCCATCTGTGTACCACATTTCAAATACAATCTCACCGTTAGTGTTTACTTCAGTCAATATCGGCAATCGATCTCCGACAACCCAATTGATGAGTGTATTGTTGTTGGGCAACCGCTGTACGTTACCCATAAAATTAGAATAATTGTCTGTATGGGGATTCTGGTATTCCCATATCAGTGTTGCTGTCATATTCAACGTATCCAACTCGTATTCAAGGGCACGTGATGTTGGGGGAGAATGATTATTCCCGTTATCGAAAATCGTGTAATGTCCATTTTCTAGCACATTGATATCGTGCTGGCATGAAAACCCGCTGAAGTCATCATTGATAAATGTGAATTGATTGTTTTTACCTCCCAGTCTCCAGATGATTTCACCGGTGTGCCGATTAATTTTCGTAATTTCGTTGAGATATCGGCTCGACAGCAAGATGTGCCCGTCGTGGTCGATATCAATGGCATTCATGTGGGGGAAATCAATCGTGTTTAACCGTAGATTTTGTCCCTGTCCCACCATGTCCTCAATTTTGAAAAGATCCCAAGCTCGCCACTGATGCATTAGTTCACCCGAAGCATTGAATTCCTGAATCAGGGATTCTATGACTTTGACATTTTTCCGTCCCCCTTCGACATATTGACTCATGTCTACCCCGGCGCTGTCGTGAAGTGCGAGGAGAAAATAGCTTCCGTCTTCGAGCATTTCCAAATCATGTTCGTCTGTCCCAAAGCCATTGATAGCACGGATCGTATCGACGATAGAGTAATTTTGATCAAGGACAATGTGACCTATATTTTCTTTGCTTTGGAATTGTGGTTTTCCGTAACCGCCCAGGATTGTCATGGTCAACATTCCGTTGGCTTCCACTTTAAAATTAGATCGATGATCCCAGGTTCTTCGATACCAGACAGGCGATCCCATATTGTTCAGAATCATGGTGTAAGACTGTCCGCCTGTTCTATCCAGAAAAATGTATCCTGTGTCGGGGTTGTCGTTGATCGTAATTGCTATTCTGGGGAAATCGGAAGGTACTGAAACCCCGTTTTCAGTAATCGTGGCGGTTCCAAATGTTTGCGGTTCAGCAGATTGTAAAATCTGGTTGTTCCATTCCTTCAGTGCGAATAGAATGGATTTGCTGTTACCGGATTGAGTAAAAACAAATTGATACAATAATAACAGGATCGCTGTGATTCGGGTCTGGATTATTTTCATTTTCCTTCAATGGTTATTTGATCAATATCATTTTATGCACGCCCCGATATGTCTTATAATTTTTTGTGTCCGTTGCCTCCATTAGACAGAAGTAGATGCCCGTGCTTAGCTTGTTTCCGTTGAATCGGATTTGATGGTAACCTTCATCGTAAATCGTGTTACAGAGTTCCTGTTCGATTTTTCCCAGAATGTTATAGAGAGTCATCCTGACACGACTTTTCTCTTGTGTGGAAAAAGTAATGATGGTTTCCGAGTTGAAGGGATTGGGATAATTTCCGGACAGTTCAAATTTGGAAGGCAGATTTTGGGTTTTATTGACAGAGCTGGATGTATTGGTAAATTTTATCCAGTTTAAATTCATGTCTCCGCTGACAATTCCCAAACGTAAAATCAGGTTGTTTCCGCCGTTGATAGCGATTCCGGTTTTTTTCAAGGTGACCCATTCCTGCCAGTTGCCAGTACTTTGCACCTCAAATTGTGTCAGGGAATCTCCGTCAAGGATTACTTTGAGAATACCGCCGCCCGGCTCCGAAGCGGTTCTGTATTCTATATCACAGTTGCCAGACTCGACATTGACCGTGTATTCAAGCCACTCGCCTTCAACTGTCCAACCGACATTGTATCCGCCACCTTCATCCGAAGTTTCCTGCACATCCACATTGTCCTCAGGTCTAAAATTCGAATCACCCTCTTTGATGTCATCATCATGGTAGGCAATACTTTCTCCGCCAAAATCATATTCTTCACATTGAATTATTCCGGGTAAGGTCTGAGGTGAACCGGTATAGGAGGACTGCTCAATTTTTTGTATCAGAGATATATTGTCGATGTAAACATCGGCATTTTCCGACCCCGTATTTATCACAACACGGCTGTTCAAATCCGACGGATCTGTCATTTCAAATGTATACTCGAAATGCTGGTTCGATGTCGTGAGATACGTATATCCGATTTTGCTATAGTTCGTATAGGAACCATTGTCCTGTCCTACCTTGGCCTCGATGAGTCGGGTGGCATCGGCCCAGGCATCGAATTCGAAAAGATACTCTTCTCCCTGAATCAAGGGTATTCCGTTCTGCCGAAGCTGAACGTCATAAATATCAGTGCCGCCCTGAGAAATATTAAAATGACTCACTCCATCTTCAATGTTCCACTCTGCCGATCCTGAACCCTGGAGCTCCCACGTCCAATCTTCATCACCATTAGAGAAATCTCCATTGCGGACCATATTCTGTCCAGCCGGGATGATTTGCACCAGAGCGGTTTCCTCGTTTGAGTAATCACTCTCCGAGCCGTTCGATACCGATGTAACGCGGAAATAGTATTGTCGTCCATTTTCCAAATTGGTGAAATTTTTTAATGTGAGTTTCGATGTGTCGAGAATTGTGGTTGGATTGGGTGATTGACCTCCATAGATTTTATAATAGTCCACATCAGGATCACCGAATTGATTGAAAATCAATGAAATTTTGTCCGTATGGGATTCCGCGACCAGGTAGGGTTTTGTGGCTCTGCCTTTCCAGGGAAATCGGTGCACTCGGTAACATTCGTATTGATCGACAAAGTTCATCTCGAAAGCCACTTCACCGTTTGGCCGGACTTCGGTCAGTTTGGGACGATCCGATTCTGCCCAATTAATCAAGGTATTGCCGTTTGGCAGCCGTTGTGCATTTCCCATGTAATGTGAAGGCCGCGTTCCCGGAGGATTCTGATATTGCCAGATCATCGTAGCCGTCATCTGATTCGTGTCGAGTTGATATTCTACGGCACGAGAGACCTGCGGATTGTGAAAATTTCCATTATCGAAAAGCAGGTAGCGATTGTGCCCGGTGTGCCGCACGGCGTGCTGTCCCGAAAAACCATTCAACGGATCGTTGATAAATGTGAACTGGTTGTGTGCTCCTCCCAGTCTCCAGATGATTTCTTTGGTCTGCCGGTTGATTTTGGTAATTTCATTGATGCAGCGGCTTGAAAGAATAATGTTGTTGTCGTCGTCAATATCGATTGCATTCATGTGCGCAAAGTACATACCGGAAGATTTTTGTAATTCGTCTGCCCAGATATCCGCAAGGTCAAAATGATCGAATGCCCGCCATTCCAATATAAGCTGATCATTGGCGTTAAATTCCTGAATGCAAGTTTCCCGAACACTTACTATGCGGTTGTCTCCTGAAATATACTGACTCATATCAACAGTAGTATCCTGGCGACCGATGAGCAGGTAACCGCCGTTTTCTAGCACCCTGAGTTCGTGTTCGTCCGTTGTGTAGCCATGGGTGGCTCGAAATGTTTTAATATAATTATAGTTTGAATCTAGGGCAATAAATCCCCATCCACTTCCGCCGTATCCGCCTCGGATCATCATGGTCAACCAACCATTGGGCTGTAGTTTAAAATCGCGTCTTTCGTCCGGAACACGTGCATACCAGATTGGAGATCCGGTGTTATCGAAAATGATATTGTACGGATTTCCTCTGCCCCAATCGCCACCCCGATTGTCGATAAAGATATATCCTGTATCGGGATTGTCATTGATTGTGATGTCGATATAAGGGAAGTCGCTCGGCACGGATACGCCGTTTGGCATGATCATTGGCTGTCCGGTTTGAGATCGACCTGTTACCGAAAACAGGAATAATAGGATAAAAATGGTTACACTAATGCTATCTCTGATTTTCAGGAGTAGGGGATGAAGTTGATTTTGCATTACGAGGCCTTTCATTTTATGAGCATCATCTTATGCGTTGACTGAAATGTATGTTTCCCTTTCAATGTGTGTGCATCCATTTTATAAAAATAGAACCCCGAACTGAGATCCGAGGCATTGAAAGTAATCTGAAAATCACCAGCAGAATGGAAATGATTCGCCAGTTCTTTTACCTTTTCGCCTCTTGTATTGTAGAGAATGATTTTTATCAGACTTGGCTCCGGTACAGTGTAACAAATCGTTGTCATTGGATTAAACGGATTCGGGTAATTTCCCATCAGTTCATATTGATCCGGGATGAGAACCGGTTTTTCCCTGATATCTGTTTGGGGTATATATTTAACGGAGACATTATCGATGCATACGTTAATATTCGAATTGCCCATCTCAAAATCGACACGGGCATTAAAATCAGTGGGAGCTTCCATTTCAAATTCGTATGAGAAATGGGT
>CAZIAH010000105.1:0-13542 GCA_964537715.1 uncultured bacterium
GGGATTATGTGAGAGGCACGATCCAGCGGATCGTCCGGCTTTACGGGTACGAGCGGATCGATCTGCCTCTGTTCGAAGAAACCGCACTCTTTCAGCGGGGGGTCGGCGAAGGTACAGACATTGTCGAAAAGGAGATGTACACGTTTTTGGACAAAGGTAAATCCTCGATGACGCTCCGTCCCGAGTTTACGGCTTCTGTGATGCGTGCTTACATTCAGCACGGGATGGACAGTTTGCCCAAGCCCGTAAAAATCTGGTCGACCGGTCCTGTTTTCCGCTACGAGCGGCCCCAGGCAGGAAGATACCGTCAGCACACGCAGTTCAATGTCGAAGCGCTGGGAGAGCAGGATCCCGCTCTCGATTTCGAAATCATGTCGATTGCCTGGTCCCTGTATCACGATCTCGGGTTTAAAAAGCTGAGCTTCCAGATCAACAGCATCGGGTGTCCGCGATGCCGGCCGAATTATCTCAAGAAATTAGTTGATTATTATCAAAAGTCGTCCCTGCCGATTTGTGAAGACTGTCAAAAACGGTTGAAGAAAAATCCATTGAGAGTCCTAGACTGTAAGAATGATCAATGCCAACCCGTGATTGAAGGCGCGCCGCCTCTCGTGGAAAGTCTCTGCGGCGAGTGCGCGGATCATTTCAAGACATTACGCTCCTATCTGGACGATCTGAACCGTCCCTACGAATTGAACCACCGTCTTGTACGCGGCCTGGATTACTATACCAAAACCGTCTTCGAGGTCTGGGCCGAGGGTATCGGGGCCCAGAATGCAGTGTGCGGCGGCGGTCGGTACGACCGTCTCGCCGAAATTTTGGGTGGAGCACCCACGCCGGCCGTCGGATTCGCCTCCGGTCTGGAGCGCATCGTGCTTCTTCTGCAACAGCATCAGATTTCTGTTCCCGAAATTCCCGGGCCCCTGGTCTACATCGTTTCACAAAATCCCGAAGCAAAAAATACGGCTGTTCGACTGATGTCCCAATTACGGGATGCCGGAATCGCAACCACACTGGGGTTTGGTGCGCGGAGCTTTAAGGCGCAGATGCGGGAAGCGAACCGCCGCAGAGTCCGGTATGTGGTTATCTTAGGAGAAGAGGAATTGAAGAAGCAGGAAGCTGCTGTCAAATTCATGGATGAGGGAAAACAAATTTCCGTCGTTTTTGAAAATTTAATCCAATTTTTCAATCAAGAGAGATAGTGCGTGCAAAAGGACTCTCCATTTCCGCCTGTCGGACACGCCTTATTTATCGTATTTGCATCCATTCTGTTTTTTACGCTTTTGGGCGGGCTTTGGGACGGTTTATCTCCCAAATGGGAGATGGTCATCCTCGAAACCTCGGTCATCGTACCCGTTCTGATTTATATCCGAATTCGTAAATATTCTTTCCGCCGGATTTTCCGCCTAGATCCGGTCAAAGGATCCGTTCTTTGGGTCAGCGGTCTGATCGGTCTGGCACTCAGTGTCGTGACCGGAGAAATCAACCGGCTGGTCCAGTTCGTTCTTCCCATGCCGGATGCACTTGCGAAAAGTTTGGAAGAGACGCTCGTTTTTCATTCCGTGTCCGATTTTCTGGTCCTGATCCTCGGTGTGGTTCTCATTGCCGGGTTCGTCGAGGAAATGATTTTTCGGGGATTTCTCCAGGGGGCCGTGGAACAGGTCACCGATGTCACGCGGTCTGTTCTGATCACCGCGCTCGTTTTTACGATGATCCATTTCAATCCCTGGTGGGCCGTGGAAATTCTGGTCTTGGGCGTTTTTCTCGGCGTCATGACCTGGCGAAGCGACAGTGTTTTTCCGGCAATCGTGGTACACTGTGTCAATAACGGATTCTCCGTTTTGATGCTGAATATCAGTCCGGATAAATTGAAATGGTACTATTTTAAAGATCATGTTTCACCGCTCTGGATCGCTCTGAGCATCGTGTTGGTCTATCTGGGATTCAAATTGTTTTATCAGCTCACAGAAAAAAAATCGAATAAAAACGCATCTTAAGACGACCCAATCCGTATTCTTTAGAAAGGGTTTGAATTAAAAAAGGAGTGAAATGATGAAAAAGATCACAATGATTCTGTTTATTTTATGCGCAACCACTCTGTTGATCGCCCAGCAGAAATCCCTCGAAGCGTTCATTGGCGAAGCCCAAACCCTGAAATCCGAGGGCAAATTTCAGGAAGCCGCGGATCTGCTAAAAACAGCCCTATCGGTTTATCCGAACGCCTCGGATGCGCATCTTCAGTACGGGATGGCATGCGGAGATCTGGCAGGACACAGTTTTGAAAAAGGGGATATGGATATGGCCATGCAGAGTATGAACCGTTCTTTCGAGGAAATGGAAACGGCGATTCGAATCGATCCGAATTCGTACAACGCCCATTTTTATTACGGGATTTACTGTGTGAATGTCCCTGAATTTTTTAACAAAATGGATGCCGGTGTGGAGCATCTGCAAAAGGCACTCGAAATGGCCAATGGACAGCCGGGAGGGGCCGCACCCGAACAGGCCGCAGCGATTTACCGCTTCCTGGCCATGGGATACGAAAAACAGAAGAATATCGAAGAAGCGAAATCCGCATTGAATCAGGTTCTGGCATTGACGCCTCAGGGAGAAATGGCGGAAACGGCAAAATACGAATTGAAAAAGCTGGAGACAGCCGATGTTTCCAAACCCATAGAACAGAAGGGTCCTGAGAAAAAGGAAAGCGAACCGGTTCTCGCCATCAAAATGCAACTGAAACAATCTCCCAATGATTTTAATCTTCTCATGGCGCTCGGGAATGCGTACATGAAAGAGAAGAATTGGGCGGACGCCCGGAGCGCGTTCAAAGAGGCCACCAAAGTTGATCCCGAGAGCAAGGAGGCCCAGTTCATGCTGGTCAGGGCGCTCGGACTGGATGCGAACAAGGGGTATGACGAACGCATCTACAAAGATCAGAACACGCGCACACATCTTGCTTTTGACGTTGTCAAGGAGACGGGACGGGCACTGGAGCTTGATCCGAATAATGCCGAGATGAAACTTCAATATGCAACGCTGTGCATTTACATGCCTTTCTTTGTGAGCAAGATTGATACAGGGCTGGCCATACTTGAAGAAATGGCGAAAGACAAAACCCTGCCCGATTCGATCCGATCCCAGGTGCTTTACACCCTGGGAATGGGTTACCGGAAAAAAGGCAATGCCCAGTGGATGAAGCTTGCCAAGATCTATCCCAAAGCCAATGAAACCCAATCCGTGTATGATGAGTACGGTTTGCGGGATTACGGCAGAGACAAGAAAGATGCCAAAGGTGAAAAAGTCATCGTGACTTTTCACATGGGTTTCAAGGATGAGCTTCAACCGCAGACCGCGGTCTGGGTGGAAGATCTGAACGGCAACTTTGTCAAGACGCTTTACGTTTCCGGATTTTCCGGATATGCAAAAGAAAAACAGGTGGATCTTCCCAACTGGGGGCAAAACAGTGACTTCGAAACAGACGGCACGACCGCTGCCAGTATCGACTGGGGAAAACATACGTATGTCTGGGATCTGACCGGTCATGACGGAAAAAAGGTGAAAAAGGGAACGTACAAGATCAAGGTCGAGATTGCCTGGTGGCCCAGCATGAAGTACGGGCTGGCCGAAGCGGATATCGAGGTGGGGAAGAAACCGGCCAAAGTGGTGGTGGCGAAAAAGCCCTTTATTCCCATGTTGAAAGTGGTCTATCAAAAATAAATCAAATTTTTGTTTAATTCATATTTTCAAAACTTTCCCCATTCATTCAAGCGATGAATGGGGATTTTTTTTATGGTTTGAGATGGATCAATGCTGTTTTGATGTCAGGGTGGGTAAAGCCAGACATTTATGGGCTGTGCCTCAGAGCAAACCGTTAGTGCATAATCGTAGATTTATCGTTCTTAATATGATTATGGAGAATACGGTCAATTTTGGTTTGCCAGCCTTTTCCCTGCGATTTAAAATAGGTAACAACATCAGAACTTAATCTGATAGATACAGGAATTTTCACCGGTTCCTTTTGGGGGCCGCGTACTCGTTTCGGGATATTGGGATGCTGTTCCTTAACCGGTTTCATCCGGGAAAGTATTTCATCGGAAAGTGGTGGAGATTCTATGTCTTGCCTAATCTTGTTCGAAATATTTTTATTGTTCTTTTTCATAATAGTTACTCTCTCTTCTGTTTGCCTTTCGTAAACTGATGATACGAATTTTATTTCCTCGAATCGTATATACCATGACATGAAGTTTTTTATTAATAAATCCTATGGTTACCCATCTTGCTTCGCCATAATCATAACGGTCATCCATTGTTTCAATAGCCGTGTCCCACTCGAAATCAACGGCTGTAGTAAAATCAATCTTATGGCGCTCAAGATTTGCACTTCTTTTATCTTCGTCCCATTCGTACTACACATAGTGAATTTACAGAATAAAACAAGTAATGTCAAGTTTTTTGTATATACAATTTGATTGCCCGTGTTTCTGCCTGGTGGCCGAGTATGACAATATCTGTTTGATGAGGGCTGAGCCCTCCCGGTTTAGCGCACTGGGGCAGAACCCCAGCGCGATCAATCATCATCAATACAAATCCCCATTCATTTCAATGATGAATGGGTTTTTTTTATGGATTGAAATCTTTTCTCAGTATCTCTTAAAATAAAGTGGATTTTCGTAAATCATCTTTTTATATTGTTCAATAATTTTGCATTTTTATTCCGCATTTTCTGTTCTTATAAATTGACTCGACTTGGGTAGGGCGGGCAAAGCCCGCCAGTTATGAATAATAATAGAGATGATCGTCCAGGGGTTCTGCCCCTGGACGTAAATATCAGGGGGCTCTGCCCCCGCTAAACATAAACAATCTGTTAAAAAACAAATTATGAAACGTTTTAAAATATTAGAAGAAACATCTTTTTATTATTCAACCTGTACCATTATTGCATGGCTGCCTGTTTTTCAAAGTGAGCCTTATTTTCAAATAATAATCAACAGCCTTCAATATTGCCAGTTAAATAAGGGGCTTTTTCTATTAGGTTATGTCATCATGCCAACACATTTGCATTTAATTACTTCAAATAAACCAGATACAACATTATCAGATATAATGAGGGATTTCAGAACTCATACTTCCAGAAAAATCCGTGAACAACTCGAATCCGATGATCGAAGGAACACTATAAATGTATTTAAAAATTCAGCTAAAAATCTTCAAAAACAAGATTACAGAGTCTGGCATGATGATTATCACCCGGTTGGATTGAAATCAGAGAAATGGTTCAACCAAAAAATGCGTTATATGCATCATAATCCAGTTCGGGCTGGATTTGTTGAATCGCCTGAACACTGGAAGTACAGCAGTGCAAGAAATTGGTTGTTGAATGATGACAGTATTATTAAGATAGATAAAGAATGTCTGTTTGGGAAGGGCTAAGCCCTCCCGGTTTTACGCACTGGGGCAGAACCCCAGTGCGATCAATCGGTAATTAAAATTATTTTTATCAGTATATGGGAGGAAATTATTGTGCGGTTTTTTTTCAAATTAACCTGGTTGATATTTTTGGTCATGATATTCATATCATGCAGTAAAAATTCAGAGTCCCCAATCAATGTTGCAGAAAATCAAATGGTGGATATTGATGGTAATGTTTATCAAACTGTAAAAATTGGTAATCAAGTATGGATGAAAGAAAACTTGCGTGTTACACATTATCGTAATGGTGATGAAATACCAAATGTACAAAATGATTCAAGTTGGATAAACTTAACTACAGGTGCATATTGCGCCTATGATAATGATGACAACAATATATCAAACTATGGGCTTTTATATAACTGGCACGCGGTGGGAGACACCCGCAATATAGCTCCGGAAGGCTGGCATGTCCCGACAGACGAAGAGTTTAAAGAACTGGAAATGGTCCTGGGTCTGAGCCAAAACGAAGCCGATGATAAAGGCTGGCGTGGTACGGACGAAGGCAGTCAATTAAAAGCCGCCAGCGGTTGGAATAATGATGGGAACGGTACAAACATAAGCGGTTTTTCAGCCCTTCCGAACGGTTACCGTTACGGCTTTACGGGTGAATTCGGCAATATTGGCAGCGACGGTTACTGCTGGACCGCTTCACCGAGCGGTTCACTCTACGGTTGGTTCCGCAACCTGAGTTCCAGTACTTCACAAATAAGACGCAGCAGCAGCAACAGGCAAAGTGGTTATGGTGTGCGTTGTGTCAGGGATGAGGCTGTTCCTTAATCTGATCGTCCAGGGGTTCCGCCCCTGGACGCAACATATCAGGGGGCTATGCCCCCTTTAAACATAAACAATCTGTCAAAAAACAAATTATGAAACGCTTCAAAATATCAGAAGAAACATCTTTTTATTATTCAACCTGTACTATTATTGCATGGCTGCCTGTTTTCCAAAGTGAACCTTATTTTCAAATAATAATCAACAGCCTTAAGTATTGTCAGTTGAATAAGGGGCTTTTTCTATTAGGTTATGTAATTATGCCAATACATTTGCATTTAATTACTTCAAATAAACCAGATACAACATTATCAGATATAATGAGGGATTTCAGAACTCATACTTCCAGAAAAATCCGTGAACAACTCGAATCCGATGATCGAAGGAACACTATAAATGTATTTAAAAATTCAGCTAAAAATCTTCAAAAACAAGATTACAGAGTCTGGCATGATGATTATCACCCGGTTGGATTGAAATCAGAGAAATGGTTCAACCAAAAAATGCGTTATATGCATCATAATCCAGTTCGGGCTGGATTTGTTGAATCGCCTGAACACTGGAAGTACAGCAGTGCAAGAAATTGGTTGTTGAATGATGACAGTGTTATTAAGATAGATAAAGAATGTCTGTTTGATGAGGGCTGAACCCTCCCGGTTTCACGCACTGGGGCAGAACCCCAGTGCGATCCCCTTTCAAAACTTTCCCCATTCATTCGAACATGATCGTCCAGGGGTTCTGCCCCTGGACGCAACATATAAGGGGGCTATGCCCCCGCCTTTTCTCACAATCTCTTAAAATAAAGTGGATTTTCGCAAATTATTTTATTATATTATATGAAAATTTTGCATCTTTCATTCTGCATTTTCTATTCTTGCAAACCGACTCGACCTGGGCAGGGCGGACAAAGCCCGCCATTTATGAGAAATAAACAGAGACAATAAACCATTGTCAGATTGTCATTGTAACTATATTCTTTCGAATGAAAAATTAAATTTGAATACGGTGGGAGAATAGAAAATGGTGGGCCTCCAGTCCACTCTACTACTAATCATAGGAGAGAATAATGATATCAACAGATATAAAATTCGAATCCATTGGAAAAATTTTTCTGATGGTATCAATAATATGGAATTTTGACTTGACTGAGAAAATAAATGTTATTATATTCTTAAAATATTTACCCCCTTAGAATATTAGTCTCATAGCAGAAAACCGATGGAAATGGAGCAGTTAGGAGTTAGCTATAACTCTATTCACAATGGTTTACTTCAATAAGTATCTATTATAAAGTTATAAATAATGAATACTATTATATTTGCACTATCAGAAATTAATTTGCATAGCTTTTTATGGCTTCCACTCGGAGTAGTGATTTTAGTAAATCTCATAAGGTTTCTACAAATACGACAATTTACCTTGGCCTTGCAATGTGCTTCACCTACAGATCTTCTGGCAGTACTAGTGATAGCGTTCTTACAGATTCTAACATCTGGAATTCATAATCCAGTACTTGATATTATCTTTTATCTTGTTTTAGTAATTTTAATAATTAACTTTTTCTTTGAAGATAAGTATAATATATCGCTTATTAGAAAAATATGCCACACAAAACTGAACAAAGAATACTGTAAATTCTCTGATCATCTTTATCCTCCGATCAAATTCAGTTTTTGTTGTCAGAGAGTAATTTATTGGACATTAACATTTTCCCTTTACATATTCTTTATTGTTCAGTATATTATTTTAACAAACACAGAATTTGGAGGAGTACAAAATGGATAATACTTTTCTCGAATTTATTGGTAGAGTATTAATGATTTTCGGTTTTTTCTTTATACTATTTGGATTACTTTACTTCGGAAGTTTTTTATTTACAGTTAAAAGAATTCGACAACATAGATTGATGGTTTTATGGGCCTGTGGTATGAATGATGAAGAACTTCATAACTATGAACCTAACTTTTCAAACATTACATTACGCTAATGACTGTACTTCTTAAAAGACAAAAAGAAATTAAAGAAAAGGTTGAAGAGTTAATCAGCTTAGCTGATAATCTTCACCTTATTTCAGTTATTAGGACTGTTGAGTTAAAGAAGAATATTCGAATTTTTGTTGGTTATGATAAAACTTTAAAAGACCATAAATCGGTTATTGTAAAAGCTGCTGATACAAAAGTCCCAGAATTTTATATCTTATTGCCCAAAAAGCTTATGGATTCTACAGGTCGGGAAAGAGATACACTTCGATTTTTAATAGGACATGAATTAGGACACCTATATTTACATATTCATGATGATTCTATAATAGAAATACCCGAAACACCTGATCAAACTCAAGAAGCAAACCTGTTTGCTCTAGAGATACTAAAAGTGAGAGGGGTTCCAACCAAGAGAAAAAAGCTTCCGAATAATTTTTTAAATTTGATTACATGTGATTTAATAAATGGTCATGTGACACAAGAAAATATTTCTAATATACTTAGTAGATACTGCAAAGAGGGATCATAACTACAATTTCAAGCATACTTTTTATTTCGTTTATCCATAATAAAATAACTCATTAATAGTCAGTAGGGTGGGCAAAGCCCACCGTTTATGTACAATAAACAGAAACAATAAATCATTGCCAAGTTATTATTGTAACTATATTCTTTGGAATGAAAGATTAAATTTGAATACGGTTGGGGGATAATTTTTGTGGGCCTCCTGCCTACCCTACAAACTTTTCGTTTAATTCATATTTTCAAAACTTTCCCCATTCATTCAAACAGTGAATGGGCATTTTTTATGGATTGAAATCTTTTCTCGCAATTTCTTAAAATAAAGTGGATTTTCGTAAATCAACTTATTATATTAACAAATAATTCTGCACCTTCTGCACTGCACTGAAATTCTGTTTAATTAATTACTCGACCTAAATCAAAAGATGGAATTTTTCTAAAAGGCAACCAGATTTCAAAGATTTATATAATACAAAATTCGGAATAGATATCACACAAGTTCTGAATATTAACTGATTATATTCTGTTGATCATTAAGGATAAATTGTAATGAGCCAAATTGATGTATCAATAAGGCTACGACCTATTAGATTTTTATTTTTGGTGCATCCATATGATTTTAAAAACCTAAATAAAATTTTTGAAATCAATACTTGCCTATGGGGTGGGATGTACAATCCAATTATACCTTATCTAAAAAAAGTACCAAATTGGTGGGACAGAAATCATAAAAGCATATATAGCGCCCATAAGATACTTGATTACAATATAAAATTTTTTGAGCCTGATTTTATAGTTGAAACTGAACAAGGTATGGCGGAAAGTTTGAATCTTAGTAATGATGTTATATTGAATATAGATGATATTCTAAGTTCACTATCAGATATGCATTCTTATAAAGGATATGGATTAAATGTCTTTAAGTTATACAAATTCATGTATCAAAAAGAATTTAAGTTTGTAAGAAGACATGAACACCGAATTTTAGATGTAAAGCCCGAGAAGGAAAGGTTTAAAAGCTTTTGTTCATGCATCTTTGGTTCATTCCCAAATAAAAAGGCACTTATCTACATAAGAGAAGGATTTAAAGACGCTTTTGATCCAAAAGAGATATTACTAAATCCTGATCAGTTGTCTTCATTGTATAACAAATATTTTACTTCCGCATTAAAAGTTGGTTGTGAAAAACTTGAGGTTTCTCACTCGAGATACCGTGATCCAATTCTTTTTTTGTTAAACGCATTTGATCCAAGAGATTTAATTGATTTTTGGAATTTTCGCATAATTGAAAAAAACGTTTTAGCCATACCAATACAGTGGATTGATCAGCTATCAAATTTTTGTAAAAAATTTATCTTGAGAAATCATAAGCCATTACCTAATAATCCGCATGGAGTTATGATTACTACAACTATTCAAATGCCTCGGTCAATTTCTGAGGATGAAGGAAAAAGGATTTATGAAAGATATCTGAAATCGGATAAAAATGGTGCAAGTCCAAGGTACTGGTATCCATCTTTTTGGCTTCCACCCTCTGAGATGATTTTAGGCTATTCTAGACCTACAATAACATCCACATCAAAACGAGTTAGATGCAAAATAAGAGCCTCAGACAATTCGATCAATTTTGATTCTTTGCATCCAGAATTCACCGATGATTATAGTAATCGTTACTGTTGGGCAAACGTAATTGGGTTAGATAATAGATTTTTAAATGATGATATAGCGGTTGTATATCCTAACAATCTGCATGAAACGACATTTCCTCATCTTAGTTTAGGATTAGGCCACATATTGACAACTACAGAAGGTTTCGTGGTATTTCCAGAATTTAAAAATTCGGACGAATATTGGCTATTGCAAGACGGTACAACAGCAATTAGAAAATGGTTGGAAAGAAAAAATATTACATCTGAAATCTCAACTCCAGGTAAATATGCTCTTCAAATTGTCAAAGCTTTAGGAGGAACAAGAAATTTATCAGCAATAGCTAATCCTAAAATAATTGATCTATTAAATAAGATGGCCCAAAAACAGGTAGAATGGAAATATCAAGAAAACAATGGCGTTCCCCCTAAATACTATTCAGGCAATACTGTTCAATACAGCAATTTAAAAAAGTTAATATATGAAATAAATAAAGATAATTCTTGGGCAAATTTTAGTGTTAGTTACTTAACATCTGGAAATGTTATTAAACTCGGCATTGAAGTAAGGTGTAATGAATGTGAACATTGGAATTGGTATTCTATTGATGCTATAAACTATGAATTAAAATGCGAAAGTTGTTTATCTTCTTTTGCCTTTCCAACTTCTAACCCTACAAATCGTTCCATTAGGTGGGCTTATCGTGCAGTTGGGCCATTTAGTAATCCAGACTATGCTGGAGGAGCATATTCTACAGTTTTTTCTATAAGATTTTTTAAACATTTGTTGGGTTTCGATAACGCCAAGATAACATGGTCAACAAGCCTAACATTTCAATTTAAGTCTGGGAAAAAATTAGAGACAGATTTTTTATTATGGTATCAAAGAAGGCCCACTTTTTATCAAAATTACAAGCCAATACTTGTTTTTGGTGAATCAAAAAGTTTTGGAAAAAAATCTTTTGAAGAAAAAGATATCTTACGATTAAAAGGAATTGCAAATAAATTCTCTGGTTCAGTTTTTGTTTTTTCAACAATGAAAGAAAGTTTGTCAATTAGTGAGAAAAAATTAATACAATCTTTTGCTCTATGGGGTCGTGAATATAACAATTATGGTGAATCTAAAGCACCTGTCATTATTTTAACGGCCACAGAACTTTTCGCTCGTCATAATCTCTCAACAGAGTGGAAAGAACAGGGTGGGAAATACGCTTCTTTAATAGAACCTGCTTACATTAGGCTTGAGAATTTAAGGATCTTAGCAAATATTACACAACAGCTATACCTCGATTTGCCTTCATATGAAGACTGGTGGCGTGAAGAGATGAGGAAAAAGAAAGCAAAGAAAATATAATAGTAGCATCGGGTGTCCTATATAAAGAGCATGACCTTAAACTTTATCGTTCCGTTTAAAAAGTACTCCAATAGATATTTGAAAAAACATCCCCAATTCATTCAAAAGATGGATGGGGATTTTTTTGGGTTGAAATAGGCTATTCCGGTTTTGCAGTTTCCTAAAAAGATTGGTGCCATCTATTGTTTTACACAAAAAATTTTTCTATATTATGGAGTTTTTAAGTCATCAAAATGGAGGAGTTGTTGTGAAACTTGTCGTTTATATGAAAGAAGTTCCCGATACAGAGGCGAACATCAGAATCGGAGCGGATAAAAAATCGATTGTGGAAGAAAACGTGACCTTTATCATGAATCCGTATGATGAATACGCGGTTGAAGAGGCCCTGAAAATAAAAGAAGCCAAAGGTGGAGAAACCACAGCGATCTGTATCGGCAAAGAACGTGCGGATGAAGTGCTGCGTTCCGCCCTGGCCATGGGTATGGATCATCCCATTCGCATTCAGGGCGACAGCACGGTTCTGGATGGGCTGTCCCACTCCAAAATGCTCGCGGATGTTCTGAAAGATGTCAAATTTGATATCCTGCTCATGGGCAAAGAAACCATCGACGACGGCAGCAAGCAGATCGGTCCGATGCTGGGCGAGCTGTTGAATCTGCCGTGTATTACGCTGGTGACCAAGCTTGACGTCGGGGATGGGAAGCTGACTGCGGAGCGTGCGGTTGAAGGCGGAACCGAGGTGGTCGAGGCTTCTTTTCCCTGTATCATCACGGCTCAGAAGGGGCTCAACGAACCCAGATACCCGTCTCTTCGCGGAAAGATGATGGCGAAGAAAGCGACGATCGAAGTGCGTGAAGCCGCCGCGGAAGAGCCCAGAGTCAAACTGGTCTCGGTACAGTATCCCCCGGCCCGCGGGGAAAGCAAAGTGGTCGGCGAGAGCGTGGAGGCCGTGCCGGAACTGATCCGTTTACTCAGAGAAGAATCGAAAGTGATTTGATTGGAGGATATAGATGTCAGCAGTTTTAGTCGTTACAGATCAAAATAAGGGGTCATTTCGAAAAGTTAGTTTGGAAGTGATCAGCGAAGCCAGACGGATCGGAGACAAGACCGGCAGTCAGGTCGTCGCGCTTGTGATCGGGTCCGGAATCGATGCTCTGGCAGCCATTCCAGCCAAATACGGTGCGGATGTCGTTCTGGTCGCGGATCATGCCGATGTTTCAGCCTATGTTCCCTCCACCTATCTGGAGCTTGTTCTGAAAGCGGTCGAGTCCAAAGGGGCCGGGATCATTTTAATGCCGGAGTCGGCGATGGGTATTGATCTGGCTCCGCGAGTCGCGGCGCGGCTCGATGCAGGACTGGCCGCGGACTGTTTGAGCATTACAGTCCAAGGGGATGAGTTTGAAGCGGAACGGCCGATGTATGCAGGCAAAGTGATTACCCGTGTCTCAGTGCATTCGAAAGTGAAAGTCGCCACTTTGCGCCCCAATATTTTTCATGTTCAGGATCCGGATGATTCAAAATCCGCATCGGTCGAAAAACTTCCTCTCCCGGATGTTCAGCCGAAAATGTCACAGAAGGAATTGCGGGCGGATAAAGGTAGCAAAATGGATTTAACCGAAGCCGAAATCATTGTCACGGGCGGCCGCGGCATGAAGGGACCGGAGCATTTCAATTTATTGGAGCAATTGGCAGAGCTTTTAGGCGGGACTGTGGGTGCGACACGTGCAGCAGGGGATGCCGTCTGGCGCCCTCAAACGGATCAGGTGGGGCAGACCGGAAAGACCGTATCGCCGAA
>CAZIAH010000106.1:0-13256 GCA_964537715.1 uncultured bacterium
CGTACGGCCACCGACCTTACTGCGATTTCAAGGTATAAAACGGCCGCATCAGGGAAGTACGTTATTACTAAAAACACGACAGTACCGGCGAATTGAAAGATGAGAACTACGGCAAAGAATACTTGGAGGATTTCGGAGAGCTGGCCTATCCCGCGGCCCAGCTTTCTGTGAAAGGTGCCGCTGTTTATTGTCCGAGACTAATATTGAGCCAGGACCCGGATAATTTGGATGTGGTGACCGGCGCGACGGCCAATTACTATCGTTTTAAGGAAGTCGTGAAAAAAGCGCTCAAAGATGCGATCCTAAAAAAACAATGACTTGATCCTGTTTTTGTAAAATTTAAAATAAGGAATTATGATGTATCTTAATAACGATATTGATGCCGTTCTTAAAAATGAAATGGTGGATTATATCGGATATGCCCAACTTGAAAAATATGAAAAGGAATTAATCAAATTTGGTGGAAATATTGTTAAAGGATATAAATACGGTATCAGCATTGGTATTGTCCTCGCCAATTCAATTGTTAACCATTTGCCAGATAGATTTGACCCCAATGTCGCTTGTGCGTATAAAGATCATGCATACAATATTATCAATGAAAGATTAAATCTGATCGCCTCTAAACTATCATCCTTTATAAACCAAAAAGGTTATAAAACCCTTCCAATTACTGTTTCAGATAGAACCAATGAAGAAGAAGCCATACCTACTGTATCACATAAAATGATTGCGCATATTGCCGGACTTGGCTGGATTGGTAAAAATTGTCTACTGATTACACTGAAACATGGACCACGCGTACGATTTATTTCTTTATTAACAAACGCACCTCTAAAAGCTGAAGATAATCCAGTAGAACAAAAATGTAAAGATTGTATAGAATGTATGAGGATATGCCCGGCACAAGCAATTAAAGGAGTGAATTATAAAATGGGGCAGCCACGAGAAGATAGATTAGACTTTAAAAAATGCCAGGATTATTTTGAGTTGTTGGAAGAAAAAAATAAATGGAATGTTTGTGGGATGTGTCTATATATTTGTCCATTTGGACAAGAAAAATAATTTATAGATTATACGAATGAATCAAAATAGTTCTATGAAACCTACTGAGTATACATATGGCACCGACATGTCAGCAGCTTTGCGACTCGAAGATATTGCGAAGTTTTTTAATCCGCTGGCAAAAAATCTAATACAGAAATTCGTTTTAGACACGCCTGATACTGCCATAGATCTTGGTTGTGGACCTGGTTACACCAC
Source organism: uncultured bacterium (assembly GCA_964537715.1). Taxonomy (GTDB): domain Bacteria; phylum Zhuqueibacterota; class QNDG01; order QNDG01; family DSAB01; genus CAZTZL01. Next base: position 1,264 of record CAZIAH010000106.1, read on the forward strand.
AAATATGCTTTCCGAAGCATCAGGGTGCCATCAAACTTTCGGATTGGATGCCTCTGTTGAGTTTCTTGGTATGGCGGCTCAGAATTTCCCCCGTTGTACATTCCAGCAGCATGACATCACAGAAATTCCATTCCCTGTACCCGCAGATATCATGTACACACGATTTCTACTCTGCCATCTCAGAAAACCAGCCGAGGTGATTTCCGCCTGGTTGACACAATTGAGACCAGACGGACTTCTTTTTATTGACGAGCTTGATGGAATTGACACAGAATTGGAAGTGTTCAGAAAATATTTATCCACGGCTGAAGGTATTGTCGGAACTACGGGTGCATCGCTTTACGTCGGCAAGATTTTGGTGTGTGCTGAATACGATGCAGAGATTTTACATAACGAGTGCATTTCATTACCTGTCATGAATTGTCAGGCGGCATCGTGGTTTTTCCCCAATACGCAGACGATCTGGAACAAGAATCAATATGTGCTCGATCACATTATTCCAGAGAAAAGACGGGCTATAAATCAGGAACTTTATCGACTGAAGATGAGCAATGATTCCCAGAGCAATATTACCTGGAAGCTTAGAAGAATTGTTCTTAAGAAAAACATTGCATAAACATGCGATTACAATGGATTGCTAACACACATTACTATTTTCTATTGTAAGCAGTTAATCCAAAACCAGGTAATCGGAAAGTGCTATTGACGCACAATTATTGAAGCACGACGTTATATGGATGAATAATCTAAACACGAGGGAATGTTATGAGTGTCATTAGAATTGTATTTTTGTATTTTTTACACACCTTTTGTGTATTCATCTGTTTATTAGGTTGTACAACAAATGATACCCCTGAATTTCAAGAACAATACTTTGGCCAAGAACATCCAGGATTAATCCCTGAAATTTTTGCTCCAAATATTATTTCGGGTAATTATACTCTGCATGGATTCCCGACATTTTCTCCTGACGGAAAAGAAATATATTGGCCAATTATTCCTCCTAAGATTATGTATGTAAAATATGAAAATAATTCCTGGATTTCATCCTTGGAAGCATCTTTCAGTGAGAATAATATTCAAGCGCCTTGCTTTTCACCAGATGGCAATAGAATCTATTATCAAGTATCACTAAATGGCGGATATGGGAGTTTAGATATTTGGTATGTTGAAAGAATTGATACAGGATGGAGTCATCCTCAAAATATTGGATTACCAATTAACTCCTCAAAACTTGAATCACAACCTTCATTAACAAACGACGGTACAATATATTTTACTGGCGAATTAGAAGGAGTCATGTTCAATCGTGGCATTTACAATAGTCGATATGTTAAGGGCAGATATGAGAGACCCGAATTACTACCCGGATCTATTAATACTCAATATTTAGATTATACTCCATTTATATCTCCAAACGAAAGTTATTTATTGTTTTCATCAACACGCCCTAGTATGGAAGAGAGTAACATAAGAATTTATGCGAGCTTTCATAATCATGATGATTCCTGGACAGAGCCCAAAAATCTGAATGATGCAATGAATTTTAATCAACCAAGCCGATTCCCCTATTTGACGCCTGATGGAAAATTTATTATTTTTCAGAGCGGTGAAAATTATTATTGGGTGAGTAGTAAAATTTTAGATACATGTAAATAATAACCATCCATGTTCATCCGAAGCTGCACTTCGGATGCCATTTTCCCCCTCCGACTACTAAGACAAATTAACGTGATTTCTTTATTAAACATGACTATTAAAATCCAAAAGTAGTTCTTACTATGATCTATTGTGGCATTGAAATTTCATCAGGACCAAAACATAAAAGGCTTTCTGCATCGATTTATTCTACCTGCTTATGAAAAAAATCACATCTCAAATCCTTCTTCTCCTTCCATTTGAGAAATTTCTTGACTTTCACTATAATTATTCTTACTCTGAATAGCGTATAAATCGTAGAATGAAAAGATGAAGACCTCCAAAAGAGAATTACAGTAATTCAAGGAGGCCCTATGACCTATTCAGACACAATCAAACATCTCTCTTCCCGTTACAATCTTCCTCAAACGAAAATAAAAGAAATTCTGAAAAGCAGCACCACTACTATAAAAAATATTCTTGACCGGGACATCGGTATCAGCATCCCCGGTCTGGGAACATTTCACATCCACACCACTCTAAAACGGGTATCCTACAATCCGTATTACAAACAGCTTATGCTTCTTCCTCCAAAACGAAAGGTTCATTTCAGGGTGAGCTCGTCTCTTAAAGACGATGTGAAAGACATAAGGATTTCGAAATGAACCAAAAGCTTACTTTTTCGGAACTGGTTGAAAAGATCGCCGATGAAACAGGAGCCTCCCGTCGAGTGATTCATGATCTGTTGCTCGATGAGATACGCATGGTAAAAGAAGACCTCATTCGTGACGGTGTGGCATACATCCACGGACTCGGCCATTTTCGATTAAGCTGGCGTGAAGCAAGACCCGGCCGTAATCCCCAAACAGGTGAGACGATTGAAATTCCTGCTCACAGTTCAGTCCATTTCAAGGCACAGAACGATTTAAGACAGCACATCAACCGCAAGTACGAGCACCTGAAACCGAAAATGGTGAAAGGAACGATTCAAAAAGAAGAAGATCAAACCATCCTCGGCAATATTGTAGAATCGGACATCGCTCCTGAATATGAAACTTTGGTGAAAAATGACAAAAAGAAGAAGCGAACAAAATTCTGGATGATCCTCTTCCCCCTGCTTTTCACGATCATCATTTCGTTCTTTGTGATACGAACGTGCAGCGAAAAACCGCGAACAAAGCTCAGCAAACCGGCTGTCGTGGAAAAAGAACAAGCGAAACCAATAGCACCGTCTCAACCCTCCGAAGAGAAAATCCGGATCAATACACCGGGAGGCATCCATACGGTCATTCCGGGAGACAATCTGTGGAAAATATCTTCCTCTTATTACAAACAGGGCGAGTTGTGGCCCAACATCTACCGTGCAAATTTAAACCAAATTTCAAATCCGGATGTACTGATCCCCGCCAGCAGAATCCGGGTGCCCGATCTGATTGGCAAACCCGGAGCCTGGACACAAAAAGACATCGACGATATTTCGACCGGATTCCTGGAAGCCTATCTGTATTACAAAAATAAAAACATGAAAAATGCGCTCGATTATCTTTGGGTCGTCCGGAAATGGGATGCAACTCAGGTCATTGCGAAATATCACAACCGGATCGATGCAAACGATCTTAAATCGGTCGATCGAATCCCGGGCACACCTCATATTCAATAATTTTTTGACAACCAAACTGTCTGGAAAATCCTGAGGCTCAACCTTCCGGATTTTTTAAATTGTATCTTTGTCACTGGTCTAATCTTATCAATTTTTAAATTATTTACTCCGTCCCGAGTTCAACTCGGAACGATCTGAGTTTTCTTCTTTACCAAGTTTGTTTTCGGCTGATCGGGGATCCTGGGATAGAATGGAATAATAATTTGTATTCCATGTACAATAAAACCTTTTCGACCACGTTTATCAGATGTCACGAATCAACCATGATACACATACAGAGAGAAGAATTGCCATGAAGAAAACCATCCAGAGCCTTATGATTGTCCTCATGACAGCAGGATGGCTCTTTCCCCAAACTCCCCGGATTGAACCGCAGACCATCTGGCAAAATTTCGGTACGCGGACAGACTGGTCCAAAACCGGAAAAATCGCTTTTGATTATATAGGAGCGGATGAATATTTTGATCTGGCCGTGAGCAATTTCAGCAAGACCGACATTCACTTTGTCACTCGCGATAAATCCAATATCCCCCAGAGACACATCGGCAATCCCACCTGGCATCCGGGTGGACGATACGTGATTTTTCAGGCTCAGAAAGATTCCGCACTCGGCGGCAATGAGAACCGGGCATGGACTACATATTTCTATGACGAATATATTGGTTCCCCGGGAAAAGGATTTGACAACGATCTCTGGTGTGTGGATTTGGATGATACCTCGTTTCACCGGCTGACTGCCCTTCCCACCAAAAAATCATTCTGGGACACCACCAAGGTTACGGGCATCCTTCATGCCCACTTCTCTCACGACGGCACCAAAGTCCTGTGGGCACAGGCCTACGATGGACTGGCAGATATCGGGAATCGGGGCAACTGGGGACTGTGGCAGCTCAATATTTCCGATTTTGTTTTGGATTATGGAAATCCGATCCTTCAAAATACAATCTGTTACCGGCCCGGTGGAGTGTTGGGCGATTTCACCTGGTGCGAGAGCCACGGCTGGACCAACAACGATTCTCTGGTCCTGTTCTGCATGAATGCGCACGGACAGCACCAGACCCACGCGGATATCTACACATTGAACATCTACGATTCAACATTGACCCGGTTCAATGACGATCCTCGGGTTTGGGATGAGCATGCCCATTTTACACCGGATGGACAAAAGATCATCTGGATCAGCAGTCAGGGGATGGAATTTGACAGTACCGAGGCTGAAGCCACTTTGAAAACCGAGTATTGGATCATGAATACGGATAGAGCCGAAAAAACACAGCTAACTTTTTTCAATACTCCGGGTCATCCAGATCATGGACTGTTTGAGGCCACACGTATCATCTGTGCGGATGCCTCATTCAGCATCAGCGGGGATAGCCTGCTGATGAATATCAAGGTATTCAATGACACGTTGGGCACAGTCTCCGAAAATATCATGCTAGGTGAACTCAATACGGATAAGACAGCCATTGAAAAACTGAAATGCGTTCCCGATCAAATGGTACTGCACCAGAATTATCCCAACCCCTTCAATCCAGTAACAACCCTTCGTTATGACATTCCAAAAAACTGTCATGTGACAATCCGGATTTTTAACCTGCTCGGACAGGAAGTTACCGAACCGCTGATTGATCAGGACCAGCCTGCCGGTTCCTACGATTTACAGTGGGATGCCGGAACTCAAGGATCAGGCTTCTATTTCGCACAGATACATGCTGGCGAGTATCAGTCCGTTAAACGCATGCTGTTATTGAAATAAATAAGCCGTGAATCCCTCAAGATCGGACAGATTTTAAAAACCGGTTCGGATTTTTTACCTTTCCTCCTGTCGAAATTCTCTTGACTTTTTCATACAATACATCTTAATTTTATTGTTCAATATTTTTCTGATGTCATGAATTAACAGTTGAAGGGCAGAAACCATGAGCATTGATCTGAAAAAGGAACAGACCGCATCCAGAGAAAGACCGCGATACCCCTATTCATTTCCGGCACGATTCTTCTTCTGGTCGATGGATCGGCTAGCCGGAAAGAAAACAACACTGGCCAAGGCCAAACTCATTGAGATGCTGGCCAGTATTCCATACCGCGCCTGGGAATTTCGTCAATACGCCCGCATGACACGCTGCTACAGAAACCCGGACTGCGTGCGGAAAACGACTGACATGGTTAGGTGGAGCCGGGAAGCACAGGATAACGAGTACTGGCACTTGCTGGTGATCCATGAAAAAATGAAACAGGACGGCATCAAGGATCCCTGGTACCTGTTTCCAATGATTCCATTTCTGATAATTATGACTTACGCGCTTTTAACGCGCACCATGGCTTTTTTTAATATCCGGCGGGCATTTCTTTTCAATGCCGAATTCGAAGACCACGCAGAACATACCTATGCCCAATTTGTCGAAGACCATCCTCAGATGGAAACCGAACCGGTCAATGATGACAAAGTGAAAGCGTACTGCAACTGTTCAAACTGGGCCGATGTCTTCAGACGAATCGGACTCGATGAGCGTGATCATATGAACAACAGCTTTGCATTTTGCGGCAAACCAGAGCTTGTTGTCCAATATGAAGGCATGCCTGATTAAGTAGGTCGGGATTGATCCCGACGAAAACAACGATAATGTCTTGCGCCTGATCCCAGACCTCAGGCATTTGCGTTAAAAAAATAAAATATTTGGATTACGATATGACAATAAAAGAAAAACGATATAGATGTCCTTGGGTTGACCTTACAAAACCAGATTATGTTGCTTATCATGATAATGAATGGGGAGTACCAATTCATGACGATAGAACAATTTTTGAATTTTTAACTTTAGAATCATCACAAGCAGGATTAAGTTGGTATACCATTTTAAGGAAAAGAGAAAATTACAGAATCGCTTTTAAAAACTTTGATCCTGAGAAAATTGCAAAATTCGACAATAAAGAGTTAAATCAACTTTTAGCAAATCCGGGAATTATCAGGAACAGAGCAAAGATATTAGCAACTATAAACAACGCACAAAGATTCCTAGAAGTACAAAATGAATTTAGCAGTTTTGATGCCTATATTTGGAGATTTGTTGAAGGCAAACCAATAGTAAATGAAATCCATAAATTGGACGATTACCAAGCTAAAACGGAAATATCAGACAAATTGAGCAAAGATTTAAAAGATAGAGGATTTAAATTTTTAGGTTCAACGATTTGTTATTCTCATATGCAAGCAACAGGCATGGTTAATGATCATTCAACCGATTGTTTCCGAAAATCTCAGATAATAGAAATGTATTAGGTATCGGTCTTGTAGTAATAATGTTTTTTATTTCAATCAAAAAGACAATATATGCTTCCTGTGTTCGCACCGGTTAGTAATGTGTCAGCGTTCAAGAAGTGGGATATAACCATCAGCTAAATCAAGATCTTGGAGGTTAATAAATGGACTTTGGGATTGCGGGAAAAACAGCACTTTTAATGTCGAGTACGCGGGGACTCGGATTCGGATGTGCCTCGGCGTTACTAGCCGAAGGAGTACGAGTCATAATAAATGGTCGCAACATGGAACGAGGGATCGAGGCTGTATCTAAACTGGGTGGAAAAGCTCATTTCGTGCAGGCTGATGTAAGTAAGCCCAAAGAACGTGCTCGACTTTTCAAGAAAGCACAGGCTCATCTCGGAACAATATCGATATTGGTTACAAACATCGATGGACCATCAACAGGAACATTTATGAGCAAGAGCAACAAAGATTGGCAATCCGCCTTCGAACTGATTATGCTTTCCGCGCTGGACATGATCCAGCGTTGTCTCCCTGATATGATTAAGCAGGGATATGGTCGTATTATCAACATTAGCTCAACTTCTGCAAAAGAGATCATCCCCAGTACCCCACTATCGAACGGCATAAAGCCTGGCCTGTTGGGTGCAATTGGAACAATAGCGCGTGAGATTGGGACAACCGGAGTTACACTGAACAGCATCTTGCCGGGACCGTTTGATACTGACCTATTGCGACGTTTTGCAGGACATGCTGTAGGTCGAACAGATCTCCCCACGGAGGAAGCCGTTCGGATTTATGCCGATAAAAATCCAATGAAAAGATTGGGTACTATCGAGGAATTCGGTGCGTTGTGTGCTTTCTTATGTTCACGTCAAGCTGGTTACATCACTGGTCAAAGTATTGTTATTGATGGCGGCCATGTTTCGGCACTGCTGTGACACATTTTATGAGTTCATACAAATTGCTCCGATCAGAAATTATCGAATCACTGATCATCCCGGAATTCTGGTACCTGCTTCATCCTGAGTTGCACTCGGAACGTTTTGATCCACTTTTACCTATTTTCGAAAATATTTCTTGATTTTTAGAAATAATTTAATTTATTTAAATCAGCATTTACCATATTGAAACGACACCGACCCCACACCTCAAGCGCTTGTTAAATTACTGATGTAGGCTGTATACAGTTTTTTGGATATAGATGCATTTATATACATATAAATGCTTTTTTAAAAAGCATATAGGCCGGATAATACTATATTGGGCTGAGGACGAAGCATGAAACTATTCCCAACCAGAAAGCAGTGGCGTGCTTGGCGGTGGACAACCAAACTCACTGCTGTCGGCGTTTACATCGCAATTGTCGGGGTGATTATTAGCGTAGTATTTTGGCTCTTTCCCCTCCAGAGGTCACGCGAAACTGTCACTGTTCTTCAGTCCAATTCGGCGCACAACTCCCTAACAACAGGAGACCACAGCCCCGTGATCAATGTTGTCGGGGACTTCAACATTCAGCAACCTGCACCAGCCGTGACTCAAGATCTCATTACCCCGAAGACGGACGAAAATGATGATGTGTACCTTAACGTCTACAACCCAGCAACCGATAGAATGGAGCGAGTCGATCCCGAGGAGGGAAAGTTCTATAGGACTACTGGCAGAACGGGGTGTCGCCTGAAGTACATGGTGACGGAAGGCAAAGTGTTCACGGAGTACACCTCGCCTGACGGCAAGCGTATCGTTTACAACGTCACCGATATGCAGGGCAACGTCCTCGACTATAAGTTCCCTTACCCACTCAGTGAACACACCGCTGTAATCCCGAGAGATCTTGAGTTGAGGCGAAGTGAAAAGCAATTGCCCAATGGGTGGAAACACGTTCACGTTGATTTGAAGTGGAACGGGGGAGCTGATCTTATCTATGACCCGAGTCAGAAGCTACAGGCATTTTCATGCACGGGCGGATTCAGAACAAATCACAAACTCAAACGACTTATTTTCGGTAATCCTGAGAAGACGACGAAATATGATGCACCCAACAAGCCCACTGGAGGCGACGTTAGGCAACATACAGATCGGAGAACATAAATTATGAAAAGAATATTGATAATTGCGATTATTTTGGGATTCTGCTACACATCAAGAGCGCAAGAAACTGACAAATTTATAATTAATGTAACCAAAAACTATATTGCCCATATTGACTCATTTATTATTAAGCACAAGAAAGAGTTACTGAGCAGAATTATATTTGACTTTAATAATGATGGTTTAAATGATATGTTAATATCTGGATACTATACAGGAGGTTGGGGGAATTCAGGTGGAAATTGGATTTTGTATTACCAGAAAGAAAACGGATCCTTTAAAAAGTGTGGTGGAAATATATTTATGCATCCTGCTGCAGCGTATTTTGACAAAAACAAATCAAAAATTATTACATATGGCCGAGTAGGATGTTGTGAAGGAACTCTAATATTTACGAGCATATCAGATTGTAATAAAATAGTTTCCGACAAGATTAAATTAAAAGCAGAAAACGGAGATGGTATTTCTCAAAAAATGGATTCAATATTAAAAAAAATAGAAGGACTTCAAACTTTTAAAGTTGAGAATATAACAGTTGAAAATTATAATAATTCTGAGTGGAAATAACTAAAAATGTACGTTGCCTAACAATGTGTCATCAGCAATAGCGGGGGCAGTGCAACTTTTTAGGGGCAGATTCTCGTCCGAAAATCCGCTACTTCTGATCGCCCTGGACATCCGTGTCCAGTGTGCTGAACTGTTGGGCTTCTTAGCCCAACAACATTAAGGGTTGGTGGTTCAACCCGTGAAAATCATGTTATACTGTTTTACGACTTAAAGAGACTCTTATAATGAATCATAAAATTGCGAATGATATTTTCCGACAACGTTTCTTGATAGAAGGCTATTATACGATCGAAGTTAATCAAGAGGTCGTTAATCATTATTTACGCGATTTAGCATCTGTTCTTAATCTAAGGATTTATAGGGATCCCATTGTTTATTCTCCAACTAGTACTGGAAAGAAGAAAAACCAGGGCTTCGATGCTTTTGTACCTCTTATCGATTCTGGAATCTCAGTTTATATCTGGAGTAACAAGAAGTTTTTCTCAATTATCATTTATACCTGTAAAGGTTTTGATGAAAAACTAGCTGAGACCTTCACGTGCGATTTTTTTAAAGTTGAGGGCAAAATATATATTTCGTCCTTTTAATAATTAATATAAATAGAACTTTTCAAATGTCGTATAACGGTTAATATTTAGCAAAATTATTACTACACTATTTCTCACAAAATCAAATCCTTATGAATTGATCAATCAAATATTATGAGTGAAAATATGAGAGTTTTATTTATACAGAATTGTGAAATTGAAAATTTAGGTATGTATGAGCAATATTTTATTGAAAATAACATTTCAATTAACATCGTGCATTCATATAGAGAAAAGTTACCACCATATACTAATTATGATTTTCTAATAATTGGAGGTACACCAGATTCAGCATTAGAAATAGATAACTATAATTATTTAAAAGAGTTATTCCAATACTTAACTGAAGCAATAAATAAAGGAAAACCGTGTTTTGGTATTTGTTGTGGCGCACAACTTTTAACAATAATTTTAGGTAGTAATGTATTCAAAAATGCAGTAATGGAGATTGGATGTTATAAAGTCACATTAACATCTGATGGTATCAATGATCCACTTATGGAAGGTTTTCCAAAAAGTTTTCCTGTGTTCCAATGGCATGGCGATGCATTTGATGTTCCTAAAGGTACCAAGCTTCTTATTTCTGGTGAACAATGTACTAATCAACTTTTTCGTTATGGAAAAAATGTTGGAATTCTATTTCACTTTGAAGTTTCAGCAAATGAAACTAAGAAATGGGCAAAAAAATACTCAAACGAATTGTCAGAAATTGGAAAAACGATTGATCAAGTTTTTGAAGAATGTAGAATACATGAAAAAAAAATGAAGCAATATGCATATTTATTGATGAGCAATTATATCAAATTAATTTTTGATCGCCCTGGACTTCCTTGTCCAGGGTGCTGAACAGTTGGGCTTCTTTGCCCAACAACCCTCTAAGAACAAAATCTGATGACCATCGTATTATTGAAATGGACGCTGCTTTAACTTTCGGAGCAAGGGCTCCGTAGTTATCCGCCCTGGATTATGAAATCCAGGCGATCCTTTGTCATTTATAATTGGAGGGAAAAATGAAAAATAAATTATTGATCTCTTTACTCATTTTATGCTTACCCCTCCGTCTACTATTCTCGCAAGATGCCTCACAAGATACCTTGCCTGATGATTACCTTCCTTTCACATTGCATAAACTGGATAACAAACTGGAAGGAGCCAGTGAATATCTGGAAGGATTTACAATTTCGATGGATCTCCCCCAGGAATATTTAAAGAAAGAATTGGAATTAAAAACCTTAATGGCATTGATAAAAAATCAGGAAATCACAGGAACCCTGACTGATCCCAATGGAAAAACAACCAAAATACAATATGAAGTTGTTCAACATAGAAAAACTGAAGATATATACATGAAAACCACATTGGGGTACTTTTTGTGGGAATGGGTAACCATCGAAAATGACAAAATAATTTTTGCAATTTATTGGTGGTACTGCCCCCCTGCTCGACAAGTTGATTTAGAAACTTTAGAAATGGCCGAGCAATTATTGGCCGATTCAGCACACTGGCACAAAAATGATGACAGAAAATGCGAAAATGATATTGAAAACAATTGTTGGAGTCTTTTTTGTGCTTTAAAACATGCATCGATAGTAAAAATGGGAGAATACAATCATCATAATACAGCCATGCAAACAGTCAGATTCGTTATTGATGATTTAGTTCCAAATCATGGATTTGACCATACATTGATGGATTATAACAATATACCCTCTACAAAACATACAGATATTTTACACGTTTTAAAGATTGCCCAAGAAAGAATCCAACAGGAAATAGTTCATATTGAAAAATAAAAATTTTGATCGCCCTGGACTTCCTTGTCCAGGGTGCTGAACAGTTGGGCTTCTCGGCCCAACGACATTAACGGTTGGTGGTTCGACCGGTGGAAATCACGTTAAACCAGAAGTTTGATCAACTATAAGTTAGACGGAGGTAATTGCAATGAAAAGAAGTTTATACTTTTTATCTTTTTTAATATTTATCACTTTCAATTTATCGAATGACATCGTTGCCCAAAATAATCCCGATTTTTCACTAAAGCAAACTTTTGATCTTTATGTGAAATCCGTTCAAAATACAGATCTAAAAGGGCTATTTAACACAGTGACTGATAGCGAGCGTTTTTACTTTCTAACCAGTAATGGAGAGCTTATAAACAGTCGCCAGGGATATTATAAATTCCATGAAA
>CAZIAH010000107.1:0-12537 GCA_964537715.1 uncultured bacterium
TTTTATACATTATATTCAAGACGTTTTCACACAGTCTCTGAGTTTGGGAACGAGAGAAAAAAGGAGATGAAATGAAAAAGAGTGAAATTTTCTCATTCATAACCTGTCCGTTGATATTCTCTTTAGTGTTAATATTTACTGGAATATATGCGACCAGTCAACGGCCTGAACTACCACAAGGAATAATATTAATTTGTTCAGGTATCATCTGCGCTTGCTTTTACGGAACAAATTCTTTATTAGCAAAAATAAGTAATAATAAATAAGATTTGCACTAATGCCCGATAGTTTAGATTGCCCAGGATATCCATCCTGGGCAGCGATCGACCTGGGATTCTACCCCAGGACGTAAAAAAAACGAGGGTTCAACCCTCTTTCGAATCCCGCCAAAGCGGGATGAGAAATCTTCACATTCCAGAGTAGAACCTTGGAAGGATCAAGGAAATGAAAAGGAATTATGAATTATGCGTAAGAGAGCAATACTCATAAATGGTTCATTAAGAGTCAATGGAAATACCGATGCTATTTTAAAAAGTCTGCTAGAAGGTGCACATAATACAGATATATTAATAAAACAATTCGTCTTAAGAAAAATGAAAATAAACGACTGCAAAGGTTGTTATTATTGCTATGACAATAATACATGTTCGATTAAGGACGACATGCAGGAAATACATCATGAAATACAACAGTCCGATTTAATTATTCTTGCTTCGCCAATGTATTGGTGGGGCGTTACAGGGTTAATGAAAACATTTATTGACAGACTCTATTTATATTATCCTAAAAGGAATGGGCATCTTGTGGCAGGGAAAAAACTCATTTTAATTGTCCCTATGAATGTCAATGAAAAACAACATGGGCACGAAGCTTATATGTCGGAAATTGAACCTATTCAAATGACATCAAAATATATTTTTAAAAGACTCAACATTCAGATATTAGATATCATATTTTATCCAGGTCTTCGTGCAAAAGGAGAAGTGATTAAAAATAAAGAATATTTAAAACATTCATATAATTTAGGGCAAGAATTAACTCATTTAATTAGTTCGTAGGTTCGATACGTTCCGCTTTACCGGAACTATCGGATATTTTTTATTCCAAATCATTCTTTAACAAAAAGCCCGAGACTCCAAACGGAGTTTTCGAAACAATATCAGAATCGTACAGCAAGCACAAGCAATCATATTTCCTCTCCAAGCAATCATAAAACGACTCCAAGCAATCGTAAATCAAGTCCGAGCAATCATATTTCAGGTATGAGGAATGACATTTTATGTACGAGGAATCATATTTTAGGGGTGAGGAACGACATTTTAGCCCTGAGGAACCATATTTCAAATGCGAGGAACGGTATTTTAAGTGTGAGGAATCATTCTGCAAGTGGTAGGAACCATTTTGTAAGCGGTAGGAATCGTTCTGCAGGCGGTAGGAATCATTCTGCAAGTGGTAGGAACCATTTTGTAAGTGGGAGGAATGGCTCTGCAGGTGGTAGGAACCATTTTGTAAGTGGTAGGAATCATATTTTAACAGGGAGGAAACATATTTTAAGTGGTAGGAATCGCATTTTAACTGGTAGGAACCATTTTTCAAGTGGTAGGAATCGTTCCGTAAGTGGCAGGAACGGCTCTGCAGGCCGAAGGATAAAAATATTTTTGCGAATTTTTCTTGATTTCTTAAACAATTTCCATTATTTTTAAAATATTCTTACTCCTGAAAATACACCAACTGTACCTACAACGACTTGTCCCTATTATTGGAAACTCTACCCTTCCACCGCCTGATCATCCTGGGGTTCACCCCCAGGACGTAAAAAAAAGGAGGTTCAACCCTCTTTCGAATCCCGCCAAAGCGGGATGAGAAATCTTTACATTCCAGGGTAAAACCCTGGAACGAACAAAATTAACAAAATTAGAAGGTACTGAAAATGAAAGAAACATTTATAGCACATCTCATTTATGGTGATCAAATTTTTTTCGTTGGTCATGAAACAGATATAACTGAATCAAAAACACAATTTGCTTGCCTAACGAAAGAGGATGACCAAAAAATTTGGTTAAACATCAATCATATTGTTTCTATTACAAAAGCAAAAGAACCAATAGTTACTAATCCTTAATCAGAGATCGATCGTCCTGGGGTTCTGCCCCATGTCGTAAAAAATAAGGAGGATTCAACCCTCTTTCGAATCCCGCCAAAGCGGGATGAGAAATCTTTACGTTCCAGGCAGAACCCTGGAACGATTAAGTATAAATTTAAAAATTGGGGGAATAATCATGAAATCAAATCATCTAATTATACAGATTTTATTGATTATCTTTTTAATCATTGCACTACCAGTTTTCATGATGGCACAAGAAAAAAAGCGTCGCGTAGAAGTAGGTTCCGAAATACGCACAATTCACTCCACTATCCGTGATCAAGATTACGATCTTTATATCAATTTGCCACGCGGGTATGAAAGTGACAGCACCAAGGCATACCCTGTACTTTACGCTTTGGATGGTCAGTGGAGTTTTATAGGAATTGTATTTATCTATGGAATACAGTACTACGATAGACTTGTTCCAGAAATAATAATTGTTGGTATCACATGGGCAGGTGAAAATGCAAACTATGATTCTCTGCGTGCGATAGATTATTCCCTGACAACAAGTAAGGACTTTAAAAACTCACCAGGAGGAGCTAAAATATTTCTTAAAGTTTTAAAGCAGGAAATCATTCCTTTCATTGATAAAGAATACAGGACGATTAAGGGTAATCGAGCGCTTGTGAGTGGTTCATTAAGTGGTTTATTTGCATTTTATTCTCTATTTCATGAAACAAACCTCTTTGATCGTTATATCATTTCCAGTCCTCCTCTTTTTTGGGATAATAAAATAGCTTTTAAATATGAAGAAGAATATGCAAGCCAGCATTCGGATCTTAATGCTCGTATATATATGGCAATGGGAGAATATGAATACCCCTGGACTGGCAAAGATTTTCAAACCATGATAGATCAGCTCAAATCCAGAGATTACAAAAATTTAAAAATTGAAAGCCGTATTATTGACGGTATGAGCCATTCAGGAAATGAATCCGTGGCCTATAGCAGGGGCATGATATACATTTATAAAAGGCCTTCATTATTACTACCGCAAACTTTGCTGGAAGAATTTTCCGGAACCTATATAACGGCTTCCGGAGATACTGTTGAAATAATAGTAGATAACGGGAATCTGGTGCAGATAGATAATGGAAAACTGGCACAGCTTGTACCTCAATGCGGGCCTAACATAAAGCTTTTTGCAATGAGTAATTCAGATTTTTATACCTTAGGAATTGATTATTCTGTCCATTTTAAAAGATCGGAAAATGGAGAAGTGGTTGGTTTTGGCTGTAAATTAGGTAATGAAAACTTTTATGTAACAAAAATAAAATAATCACACAGATCGTCCTGGGGTTCTGCCCCAGGACGGATAAGAAGGAGGATTCAACCCTTCGATATTACATGTGCTTTCGGGACGGATGTCCCGGTTTCATTTCACACCCGGGATGGATATCCCGGGCGATCTAAACCCTGAACGAGCAGAGTAAACAATATGACTAAATTTATAAAATTAATCACTATACTTTTTATTGTACCAGTTGCATTATTTGCACAAAAGATTAATTTGAAAAATATTGAAGGATATTATGAATATTTGAGAATTTGTGATTCAACAAAGACAATAATTGATTCTGTTCGCTGCAAGTTTATATTCCTTAATAATGCATCTGATGATTTACCAATAATTGAGGCTGATTTAATTGATTTCATCTTTTTAACAGACACAAGTTTTTTATATCTTTGGAGTGTTGAAGTAAATGATAATAAACTGGAGCCAACATATTTTAAATTATTTCAGACCAATTTAAAGAAAGATGAAACATGGAGCTTAAAGTCCGAGACGGGTTTCGGTTCAGGCACTTTTGGTATTGAGTTTAAATGTTTAAGTATGGATACTACTATTGCAATAAAGCCGTTAAAATTAGATCACCTGAAATTAATTGAAGAACGTCGATGGGTTGACGTAGGCGGGATCTGGGATACAAGGATATTTGGATTTGATAAAGAATATAAAATTGCTTATTACGAACATTACTATGACAAATGTATAGCAAACAAAGATATTTTTATCATCAATAATTTCGTTCCAAAATATATGTTCGATGACAATGAAGCCACTAAGTGGTTACATGAGAAAAAGTTAAATTCTTATCATTGGACAGGAATTAATAGATATAAAGATTCAGAAGAGATAATTAAAAAAATAATAGCGCCATCTTTTCCGAGTGAAAAAAAGGAATGAGTGCTTTCAGATCGTCCTGGAGTTCTGCCCCAGGACGTAAAAAGGAGGATTCAACTCTCTTTCGAAGCCCGCTAAAGCGGAATGAGAAATCTTTACGTTCCAGGGTAGAACCCTGGAATGATCAAGATTTTAACCTATTGAATAGGAGGAAAAAATGAGCGAGACAATCTTAAAACTGAAGCTGATGGGGCCAAGTGTACTAGTTAAGGAAGACACTTGTCGTGATGTACCAAGACAAGCGTGGCGATGGCACTTTGATAAGGGGGTTGCGTATAATAGCGATGACGATCCAGTCTTACAGTATGTGAGCTGTTCCACACTGTATGCTTTTCTTGACGTACGTCAGATGACGCTAACATTAGTAAGCGGAATTGGAAGGACCGCTCATTCGGCTTTCACCGCAAACATGACCTTACAAGGTCTCTACAGTCCTTATGGATATCCTTTGTTGGCTAAGGGTTCAATCAGTGCAGCATCAAAAGAGTACGCGAAAGCAATAGGGGCGACATTTGAAATGACGGATGTTCCTGGGGAAGAATATGAATACCAACTCAAAATAGAAAAGGATATATTCGAAAATTGCAAGGCTCAAGTGATAACACCCGAAGAGATATCAGCACTTAATTTTAAACTCCATGAATTTGTACCTCAACAATACGAGGGATTTAGGTTGCCACCACCATCTCCGTGAGTAGATACTAAATAGTATTTTGTTTCCTACTGCTAACTCGGGTAGTATAGATAAAGGTCATTTACGTACTGATCGCCTCGGGTATTCTTAACCGAGGTAAATAAACCTGATCGTCCTGGGATTCACCCCCGGGACAAATAAAAAGGAGGGTTCAATCCTCTTTCGAATCCCGCCAAAGCGGGATGAGAAATCTTTACCGTTCCAGAATAGAACTCTGGAACGACCAAGAGGCATTGGAGTCTAATGATAGCTGAATCCAAGGTGGTCACAATTTGCAACTAGCTCATGATATAAAAAAGGGTAAAAATGCCGAAATCTAGAATCATTGTAAAAGTAGGCACTATCCAACAAAGAATCCTGCTTATCCGTGGCGAGAAAGTTATTATAGATTCTGACTTAGCAGAAGCATATGGTGTTACAACCAAGGCCTTAAACCAAGCAGTACGAAGAAATGCCGATCGATTTCCATCGGATTTCATGTTTCGGCTTACAAAAGAGGAAAAACTCGAGGCGGTAACAAATTGTGACCACCTCCAGAATCTGAAATTTTCCCCTGTAACTCCATTATGTATTTACGGAGCACGGAGCTATCATGGCGGCAAGTGTGCTTAATTCACCTAAGGCTTTAGAGGTAAGCGTTTTCGTTGTAAGGGCTTTTGTTAAGCTACGTCAAACCATTACCGAGCATAAAGAGATCGCGCGTAAGATCGCACAGATAGAGCGCAAGCTTTCAGATCACGACAATCAGATCTTGGTTTTGGTGGAAGCTATCAAACAATTAATGGACCCTAAGCCTCCACCCAAAAAACGACGTATCGGGTTTTAGACGGACTGACCGCAACATCTGTATGCACAAGGACCGTGTGGCTTGTGATGCAGGGTGTTAGTACTATCAAATCGTCCTGGGGTTTACCCCAGGTCGTAAAAAGAAGGAGGGTTCAACCCTCTTTCGAATCCCGCCAAAGCGGGATGAGAAATCTTTACGTTTTAGGGTAGAACCCTGGAACGATCAAATATATTTGCGAATTTATCTTGATTTCTTATATAATTTACATTATTTTAAAACTATTCTTACTCCTGGAAATACACCAACTACACTTCCTGATCGTCCTGGGATTCTACCCCAGGGCTTAAAGATTTCGATAACGCCTTGGAGGGATCGAAGGGAAGGTTCAGCGCTACAATATAAACAGTTCCAGGGTAGAATATTAGAACTATCAAACTTGACATTTTTTCTTGCATGGATCAATACCAATGATTATTTTGTTAGAGACAAAGTATATTTCCCAGCCAAAAGGATAGGCGAACTTACAGCATTTCAAGATTTTGGAGTTTCATTAAAAGCTCCTTTCTTTGTTTTAATGAATAGGATGAATTTATTATTTTTAAGGAAAGGCACTTTATCAATTATAATTCTGTATAATAAAATATAAGAACCATTAGGTAGTAAGGAAGGAAACATTTCTCCTAAACTATAATTTCATAAGTATACATGCCTTTTAAAAAGGAGATTAACAATGTTTAAGTATGTTTATTTCATTGGCACTGGATGTGGACGCCCACTATTCCGCCGACAATTACCAGGTTATCTAATAGAATTAGCCGACGGCCACTCAATTCTATTGGAATGTGGTTGTATAATCAATACTGATGATGAATATTTTCACATCAATGTCGCGAAAATAGAAACAATAGTAATTACCTCTTGTGATGTTGAGCTCTTTGCCGGTTTACCTTCGTTACTTCATTCAATGCGTCTCATGAACCGATCCAAACTTCTGCGAATTATTGCTCCAAATCAAATAGTACAGCTTCTTAAATCAATCGTTGATTTGGACACATATGAATCAAGATTTGAGATTACGTTTCTTCCAATTGCGAAACATCAAACGACAAAACTTCTTTCGGATACTACTCTGACTACTATGCAATCTCAAACAGAAAATGGACGATATCAAGTTTTCATAACCAAACAATCAACTGAAGAGGATACAACCGTCTTTTACACGGGCAAATCGAGTTCTATATCAGACAGAAATCTCCTAATAGGCCATAAGTATGTTATTCATGACTGTACCTATTCCTATGATGATTGGGAATTAGCGAAGAAAACGGGGTTTGCAAGCTATCGTGAAGTGTTGTTGTTTAATGATGAATTTAAACCGGATGTTATATTTTTAGTACATTTCAGCACTCGATATAGAAACCCATCTGAAATTATTCCTAAACATAGGAACGCACCTCACAACATTCTCTATGCATATGATGGTTTTAGATATGATTTTGTTAACCACAATAATTATAATTTAAAAAAAGTTGATGTATAAATTAAAGGAGAAGGAATGAATAATCAACCATTTGATCCTCGGTTCGTAAGACCGTTGTTTGAGACCAGCGATGTTTCTCAGTACATTAATGGCAAACTAGAAACAGTTGACCAAGAGCAGAAAATCCACATCGAGGAATCACTACTAGGTGCATTTCGGAAAGCGTTCGCAGATATTGAATTTCTAACAGTAGTGGATGGGAAATTGTCGAATATTCAGAATGAGCGTGAAATCGTGCTGAAATTATTTACAATTCATGCAATACTCCGGACAATCGAAAAAAGGTTGCAGCCGGAACTAAACTTCAATGAAGCTTGTTTTTTTGCTGGAATTGTTGTGGGCAGAGAATTTGCGCAGACTATAATAAGCAGTATGCTAAACGATAACATACTTCTTGCATATCAAGGATTCCTTGACTTATGGGCGAGACTCGATACGCGAGCTGCATGGGGTAAGTTCAACGAAACCAAATTCATGAAAGGGAAAAACGAAGTCACAATAAGGGTCGATAATCCAGTATCAATGTTTGAAGGTTACTTTTCAGCACCAACAAGTTTAAATGAGTTCTTGAAAGGATACGTGTTTGGAATGGTTGATGAGGGCTTCCGAGCAATTAGCTTTCTTTATGATGAATCTCCTGCATTTATGCTTCCCCACAACGCATTAGCTATTAAAGAGATTAATGTCCTAAAAACAACATCCAAGACAATCTTCATAACCCTGACTTTGGAACCTCCAAGATTAGAGAAAGCATTTGCCCAATTGTATAAATATTACTATGCAAAGAACCATACAGATATCTTAACCTTAAGGAGATCACTTGAATTGGCTATCAAAGAAACAGTTGGATTAGAGGAGTCGAGTTATTATTCTGTTCGAAGAATCTTCAAAGAACTTTCACGCTCAGGTATAGAAGGAATTGATTTTTCATCAGCACATGATTTATACCAACGATTGTCAGACTTGGCACATAGAGTAGACAAGTTGGATGCTGAAGAAGCAAGTGATTTGTTCTACCAAACTAAGTATTTCTTGAGCGAGTTGTCATATTACGGAGTATCAAAGAAGAAAAGTAAGGCAATTATTAGAGCAGGTTTCCATCGAGAACCAACTGTTGACGAAATTCAAGAAATGGAAGGTAAAATTTCGACTGCAGTCAGTGCAATTAAAGAGGAATATCTAAAGGATGAAAAAAATTCATCACAAATAGAAAAGATTTCCAAAACTATTCAAGATATAGAAACAATTATTACATTCTATGAAGATCATAAGCTTGATTTGCAGGTGAAGGAAGCAAAAGTTGGGGGCGAAACATTTCTTGAACCAAAGGATAGGGCTCTTTTGAAAGAGTATACAGAAAAAATAGAATTTTTTATTGAAAAAAAACAGTTGTTAGAGGGACAATTAAACATGCTAAAAGAAGATGTTGAAAAACCAACCAAACAAGAAAATTGAAATCATTGAAATCTATCGTGCTAAGTTATGCCGGATTCAAAGGGATAGAAGACATCAGACCCTCATTGAACTTGGTTCAGTTCGCCAGAGCCTACACAATTTGTTAGAGGATAGAGCATTCAATGAGAAGAAACTGAGAGATGAACTTCATAAACTTATTGAGAAAACGAAATCAATTGAGGCATCCAGATCAAGAATGACTAAAATAAAACGGAAAGTGCTAATCGCATTGTCACTATTTGCATCTTTTTGTTTTATTATACTTTCAGTTAAACCCATTTTTGCATTCGAACAATTCGAATATCAAGCATCTCTTGCATCAATTATTAGCTTATTTTTGGCAATTGCACTTTCCGTACTCGCTGTATTTGAAAAATAGAACAGATTCGAAAAACGGAACACTATCTATTTGTATTTGTCAGAGTAGCTTCAATTCTTCATCTAATAAGGCACCCAGCCGATTGAAACCGCTGTGTTTTTTTCGGTATTTCGTGCTGAATTCAAAGTTTATCTATAGTCTTAAAGTTGATCTTTGGGCAACTTTGTGTTTTGGGTTCAAGTGATGTTTGTTTCGTTATGTAGTAATTAGGAAAATAGAATGATAAAGGTATTTATCAGCTACGCAAGCGAAGATATTTCTTTTGCCAGACGACTTGTTAGGCATTTAAATAAGTTTGAAGGTATTGAGCCTTGGTTTGATGAAGTTCGTCTTTTGCCGGGCATGAAATGGCAGGATGAGATAATAAAAGCGATTAATGCCAGTACCTATGTGATAATTTTGTTATCCAACAGTTCAATCAATAAGAAAGGATTTGTTCAAAAGGAAATTAGTGAAATTCTTGAACGTCTATCATATTTTCCACCTGAAAAAGTATTTGCAATTCCAGCAAGAGTAGAAGAATGCTCTCCAAAGCATAGAGTGCTAACCACAATCCAATGGGTTGATCTTTTTATAAATTGGGAAGACGGTGTCGACAATATTCTAAAGGCTATGGGAATAATGAATCCAATTAGGAAGACTGTAAAAGATGAGCGTAAAATATTGGAAATAGAATATAAAAGACTAATAAAATCGATAGAAGAAAATGTGAATATCACCTTAGGAGAAGAACTCGAAGTTAAGAATCTACTCTATTCGATCTTGCCAATTCTGCATATGGATGAAAAGGGGATAATGCTAGATTTGCTGAGATCAATAATTGCTAAATCTACGAAATATATTTTTTCCAGTTGGAATTTCTATCACGAATTTGAACATTTGATGCGTACAAATTTACCAAAGGTGCTATCTAAGCATTACGGAAAAAATTGGAAAGAGAATCTGTCTATCATTATTGAAAAGCACCAAACTATTAAAGATATAAAGTATATGAAATTAGGTGACTTATGTTATATTTATAAGGTACTAACATCAAATTTAAAAATTATTGACCATCCTAAACTATCTGACAAAGCATTAGAAAAAGTATTAAACGGTATACCAGCCCAGATAAATTTTCTCGTTCACACAGATGGTAGTTCGCAGAATCTTGTGTATCATTTTAATTTTTTTAAGGAGGTAATTCCAGTACGTTATTATTTTGAAAAATATTTTATGTCTTTGTAACTATTTTCTAAAGTAATTATCCGGGATTACTTGAAAGGAAAGGACATTATACCGGAAACTCTTTCGACATAAATCTAACATTTTTTTGCAACGAATTGCAGGTCGCTTGTAATTATTGTGTGTTTATATTTGATAAGCAACAATGATACGGCTTTTAATCTGGTTATGATCGCCCTGGACTTCCTTGTCCAGGATACTTAACGGTTGGGCTTCCTAGCCCAACAATACGAATCTGATCTCTCAAAGGTTTTGCCATTGCACGAAATATGTATATTATAAATCATAATTAATCTAAAACAAAAAGTCCGAAACTCCAAACGGAGATTTCGGACTTATTAATTTTCCTATATTACCAGAATTAAAATTTATTTTTTAGACAAATATCGATCTACGCCTTCCGCTGCCTGCCGGCCTTGATCGATGGCCCGAACCACGAGTGAAGCTCCTACCACACAATCTCCTGCCGCAAAAACTCCCTCTGTAGAAGTCATGTAATCGGAATCAACAGCAATGTGGCCTGCTTCATTCAGTTGAATCTTCAGATTTTCAACGAGCGGACCATGTTCCACATGGAGAAATCCTGTGGCAAGCAGAACCAGATCAGCCTTTAATTTGAACGCCGAATTCGCAACTTCCTTAAACGAACTGCGTCCGTTTGCATCGGGCTCGGCCCATTTGATTTTGACACACTCCAGGCCCTTGATCCGGCTGCCGTCGCCCGCAAATTCTTTGGTTAAAATACTCCAGAACCGTTCACACCCCTCTTCCTGAGAACTCGAAGTGCGCAGCACATCCGGCCAGATCGGCCATGGATTGTTTGTTTTTCGTTTTTTGGGAGGCTCCGGAAGCAGTTCGATCTGCGTGATGCTCTTTGCACCCTGACGACGTGCCGTGCCGATACAGTCGGATCCGGTATCTCCGCCTCCGATCACAACCACATCCTTCCCTTCGGCAGTAATTCTGTTTTTGGATGAAACCCGGTCGCGGACGTTCAGCCGGTTCTGCTGTGTGAGGTATTCCATGGCGAAATGGATGCCCCCCAAATTCTGTCCGGGCAGTTCAATGTCTCTCGGAACGGTTGCCCCGGCTGTAATCACGGTTGCGTCGTACGTGCGCAGCATATAGTGCATGGAAAGATCGACACCAGCATCGACTTCCGTTTCGAAAACGACGCCCTCCTCCTCCATCTGTTTCAGACGGCGGTCGATGATCCATTTTTCGAGTTTGAAATCGGGAATGCCGTAGCGGAGCAGTCCGCCGATCCGATCCGATTTTTCAAAGACCACCACCTCATGACCCCACCGGGCCAATTGCTGGGCCGCGGCCAGTCCTGCCGGACCCGAACCGATGACAGCCACTTTTTTGCCGGTTTGATACTGAGACGGCTCGGATCGAATCCATCCCTCTTTCCAGCCCTTTTCCACAATCTGCAGTTCGATATGCCGGATGGTAACCGGATCCTGATTGATGGACAGGGTACAGGCAGGTTCGCAGGGAGCCGGACAGATACGGCCGGTAATTTCCGGAAAGTTATTCGTATTGTGAAGCAGATCAAGGGCAGTCCGCCAGTGGTTCCGGTAGATCATGTCGTTCCATTCCGGTATCCGGTTTTTCACCGGACAGCCGAAAGTGTGGCACGTCGGCACGCCGCAATCCATGCACCGCGACGCCTGCTGAACCAAAACATCGGGCTTGAGGGATTGTTCGAATTCATTAAAATCCCGTGTCCGCTCACGGATGGAACGCTTTGCAGGATCGATCCGTTTATATTCCATAAAGCCTGTCGGCTTACCCATTTCCAACCTTTATTTTAAGAACAGGATCAATTCGATATACGAATAATCCACAATGAACGATATTTCCGAAGTAAATCGTCATCCCTCAAAAACTTCTTCTGTGGCGGCAACGGTTTCTGTATCCGCATCCTCTTTCAAACGCATCCGCTCAAGCACCAGTTTGTAATCCATAGGCATCACTTTGACAAACAGCGGAAGATGGGCTTCCCAGTTTTCGAGCAGCATTTTGGCTCGTTGGCTCTGGGTATAGCGGAGATGATTTTCAAGCATGGTCTTGAGCTGAATCCGATCTTCCCGGCTCCAGACACTCTCCAGATTGACCATG
>CAZIAH010000108.1:0-12320 GCA_964537715.1 uncultured bacterium
CTTTGGTACATTGCTCCAGTCTCATCTGCCTGCCGGCACTTGTCCCGATCTGGCCAATGTAGAACGTCCTGATTTGGTCGAATCTATTTACCGTGCTTATGTTGACGCAGGAGCCGATATTATTTCAACCAACACGTTTGGTGCCAACCGGATCAAGTTGAATGAATTTCGGCTCGGCCATCGAACCAGAGAAATCAATTCCGCTGCTGTTCGGCTGGCAAAGAAAGCTGTGAAAGACCGATGGATTGCGGGCGTGATTGGTCCGACCGGGAAACTGGTCGAACCTTTGGGACCGTTGGGATATGACGAGACTTACGATCTGTTTCTGGAACAGGGTCTTGCACTGGCCGAAGGTGGAGTGGATCTCTTTCTGCTCGAAACATTCAGTGATTTGAAAGAGATCAAAATCGTAGTGATGGCACTCCGCGAGCATACGGATCTTCCCATTATGGCCTCGATGACCTACGGGGAGGATTTTCTCACCTTCACCGGAACCGATCCGGTAACTGCAGCTAATATGCTGATTTCTCTGGGCGCAGATGCCGTCGGTGTTAATTGTTCCACAGGTCCCGAACCCATGCTCGAAGTGTTGGGCAGGTATGCCGCATTTTCGGATCATTCACTTTTTGTCGAACCCAATGCCGGTTTGCCCCGAATGCACGGGAAATCGATTGTATATCATGTCACTTCAGAAGATATGACCGGGTATGCAGAAAGATTCGTTCAAATCGGTGCGAACATTGTCGGAACGTGCTGCGGAAGCACGCCTGAATTTACATCCAGACTTCGGGACAGACTCAAAGGATTGCGACCGGTTTCGAAAAGGTCGAATCCTGCGCTCCACCTGTCCAGCCGGGTGAAGACAGTTTCACTCGGTGCAGGACTGCCTTTCGGCGTTATCGGCGAACGGATCAATCCAACCAACCGGGAAGATCTGGCAGAACCACTTCGATCCGGTAAAATTGGGACGATTCAACAAGAAGCCCTGAAGCAGGTGAAGGAAGGGGCGCATCTTTTGGATGTCAATATCGGTGTTCCCGGTACCGATGAAGCTGTCATGATGGGAAAAGTCATCCGTGGCATTGAAAATGTGGTTCAACATCCGTTATCCATAGATAGTGTCAGTCCAAAAGCGATAGAATCGGCACTTCGAGAATCCCCTGGTAAAATGCTGATCAATTCGGTCAATGGGGAAGAGGCAAGTCTGAAATCGATCTTACCGCTGGTAAAACGCTACGGGGCAGGTGCAATTTGTCTGGCAGTAGGGGATCAAGGAATTCCCAAAACGGCCGAGGAACGGATCGAGGTTCTCAAACATATCGTTCAGAAAGCTGAAGAGATCGGGATACGGAGACAGGATTTGGTCTGTGATTGTTTGACGCTGACGGTTTCGGCAGAGCAGAAGCGAGCAGAACAAACACTCAAAGCTGTCCGGATGGTCAAAGAAGAACTTGGTCTTCCGACCGTGTTAGGTGTATCCAATATCTCCTACGGCCTGCCCGACCGCAGTCTGATCAACAGTGCTTTTCTCAGTATGGCAATGGGAGCCGGACTGGATGCGGCCATCATGAATCCAGGAGATTCACACATGATGGAGACGGTTCGGGCGGCTTCTGTGTTGACCGTGCGGGATCGGGATTCAAAAACATTTGTGGATACATACCGTAAAAAGAAAATAGAAAAAGAACCGAAAGAAACGAAAACGTTCAATTGGGACAAAGGCCGTGAGATTTACGACGCGGTTGTTTCGGGAAATCGCGAAGAGATCGTTCATCTTGTCGAAGAAGCCCTTCGATCCGATCAAAATGCGCAGGAGATCAACGAGCATTCTCTCATTCCCGCGATCCAGGAAGTCGGAAGGCGATACGAATTGAGGGAACTGTTTCTGCCGCAAATGATCATGGCGGCGGAGACCATGCAGCGGGCGTTTGATGTGCTGAAGCCGCATTTCGATTCACGTGAATCTCAACCCAAAGGAAAAGTGCTTATCTGTACGGTTAAGGGAGATGTTCACGATATCGGGAAAAATATCGTTTCTCTTTTTCTGAAAAACAATGGTTTTGAAGTGATCGATCTGGGCAAGGATATTGCGACGGAAACGATCGTTGATGAGGCGCTGAAGAAAAACACACATGTCGTTGCGCTCTCGGCCTTGATGACCACAACGATGACCGAAATGCCGAAAGTGATCGCCGCATTAAGGGCTGCCGGCTCGGATGCAAAAGTCGTTGTCGGTGGAGCGGTTGTGACCAAACGTTATGCCAATGAGATCGGTGCGGATGGATTTGCCAAGGATGGTATTTCTGCGGTTAAGATGATTGAACAATTTGTGGAAAAAATATCCGTATGAATCGTATAAATAAATGACTTGATTTCAAATCCGATGCCAACAACTGGATAATAAAATGTAACTGTCGTCCGCACCAGGCGGGAATCAATCTTTCATACAGTCTTGGAGGAATCCGATGACTGAATTTGCTATACGAACCGAAGGTCTTACAAAAATTTACACCGAAACCACCCGGGGCGGGTTCAAACGCAGAGTCACTGTCGGCTTGGAAGATTTGAATCTGGCAGTGAGAAGCGGAGAGGTGTTTGCTTTTTTAGGGCCGAATGCTGCCGGCAAGACCACGACGATCAAACTTTTAACCCGGTTGCACTATCCTACACGGGGAGAGGCCTGGCTTTTGGGCCAGTCCAACGTGAAAAGAGAAACGATGCGTCAGATCGGATATCTGCCGGAACAGCCTCGACTTTACGATTATCTCACCGGAAAGGAATTTCTGGATTTTATCGGCCGAATCTATGGCATGAACCGGAAGGATCGGAATAAGCGAATCGTTAACCTGTTCAAAAGGGTAGGACTTCAGGGAAGGGCCGATCAATCCATACGGGGGTATTCCAGAGGCATGGTCCAACGCCTTGGACTGGCCCAGGCACTGTTTAACGATCCGATGCTTTTGATTCTCGACGAACCTATGTCCAATCTGGATCCCCTTGGCAGAAAAGATTTCCGCGACCTTATTCTCGAATTGAAAAAACAGGGTAAGACGGTTTTCTTCAGTTCACACATTCTCTCGGATGCGGAGATGGTTGCAGACCGCATCGGGATTCTCAAAGAAGGGCGTCTCATCAATACGGGGTCTATGGAAGAGCTGGTGGGTTCTCAGGTCACGGGTGTGGACATCACGTTCCATGCAGACGAGGAAGAAACTATCAAAAAGATACAGCAGGCATTTAAAGAGGTGGTTATCCAGGGACAGAAAGTTATGCTGACGCTGGAAAATACGAGTGCCGTTCCAGAATTTCTCCGAAGACTCGAACACTGGGGAGGACAGATCATTTCTGTGATTCCGCATCGAAAGAGTTTGGAAGAACTGTTTATGACGGAAGTGAGGAGGTAGAAAAATGCGTATCTGGGCTGTTGCACTCAATACATTCAAGGAGACCATTCGAAATCGCATTTTGATCAATATACTCCTGTTTGCCATCGGATTAATTCTTCTCTCGCTGATCGTCGGAGACTGGTCTTTAAATGAACAGGTGAAAATCATCAAGGATTTCGGTCTTTCGGCCATGTCGATTTTCGGGCTGCTCATCGCGATTTTCATCGGTATCCGGCTCATGGTTCAGGAATTGGAGCAGAAAACGATTTACATTATCGCTTCGAAACCGATTCACCGGTGGCAGATCGTTTCCGGAAAATATTTGGGTCTCGCAATGACACTGGCCATCAATGTGTTGTTGATGAGCGCTGCATTGTGGGGAGCCGGATGGATCATGGAAGGTCGCATCGATTTCGGACTGATCCCGGCAATCTTTTTGATCTATGTGGAAATTCTGCTCATCGTGGGATTTGCCCTGTTTTTTTCCACATTCATTTCTCCGACACTGAGTGCACTCATGACACTCATTGTTTTCGTGGCCGGTCATCTTGTCGGCGTATTGCGGGAATATGTCCAGATGTTTCCAGATAAAGGATTTCACTGGCTGTTTAAAGCGATGTATACCATTTTCCCGAATTTGGAATATCTGAACTTAAAAATGGCGGTCGTCGAACATCTTCCGAGAGCGCCTCATGCGGTGATTTTCGGGGCCCTGTATGGCATCGGGTATATTTTAATCATTCATCTGATTACCATCTGGATATTCCAGAAAAAAGATTTCAAGTAGGTGTCGGTATGACGAGACAATTGCATGTTTTGATACTCATCGTTCCGTTAATTATTTTGGCAGCGTGGGTGCATCCGATTCAAAAATTTCTGGATCGCGATAAAACGATCCAGTTTGTCGATAAACGGCCGGTGTTTCTTCCGAGAGGAGATGTACTCAAATGGCTGAGTATGGGATATCGCGGTTTAATGAGTGACTGGCTCTGGATCAACTGTGTCATCTATTACGGAAGACGCGCCATTGATGAGGATAATCCCTATTATATTTATGCGGAGGAACATGGTACACTGAAAGAGGAACTCGATCGCGTGGATCACTCTCAATCTCCGGCGTCTGTTCCCGAATCTGCATTGATCGCCGATGAAAACCTGAGACACCTTCTTTACCGATTTACCAGCAAGGGTCTGGTCGATTATATCTATCCGATGATCGACCGGGTGAGGACACTGGATCCCCATTTCATTCAGCCCTATATCTTTGGCGGCGTTTATGTTTTGCTCGATACAGGAGAAATCGATCAGGCTATTCTACTTTTGGAAAAAGGACATCGGTCCAATCCGGATCGGTGGGAGTTTCCTCTCTATCTCGGATGGATCTATTGGATGTACCGAGGTGACATCAAACAGACTCATGAATATTTAATCGAAGCCGTCGGCAAAAAGGACTGCCCTGCATTTGCCGGATATTTGTTGCGAGCATTTTCACTAAATATGCATCAGACCGAGGTAACAAAAATCTATTTGAAAGGTATCTCGGAAAATACAGAGAACAGGGAAATTCAGGAACGGATCGATAAATTGCTCGCAGAATTCGATGCAGAGAAAAAGTAAAATAAATTCGACACTCATGTAAAGGAGGAAGACATGGCGGAAAAAAAAGCGCCGTCCTGGGAAGAAAAATTTGAGGAAAGGATGCGAAGTTTTGAAAAAAAGATGGATGCATTTGGGAAAAAATTAGAAGAAAAGGGAGACGTATTTGAAAAGGAATTCGAGAAAAAAGCAAAGGTATTTCAAAACAAAATGCATCCCAAAGTTTACGGAAAGCATCAGTTTTTTTGGGGCGGAGTTTTGGTCGCTGTGGGATTGATCTGGCTGGGCAATAATCTGGGATGGTTTCATTATTCGATTCCTCTGATCCCTGTTGCGATGATCGCTCTTGGTATTTATTTGATTTTAAGACATCGGGAATTTCCTGAAGAAGATAAAGAAAAGAATAAAAAGTAAGGAAATTTAAACATAGGAGGGGAATCATGACGGATAAGGAAATCAGGATCGGTCATGTCAGCGATTATTTTGCACATGTCGGCGTGGCTGCCATTGTGATTGCGGATGGAAGCGTTCGAGTCGGGGATGTTCTTCGGTTCAAAGGCCACACTACCGATCTGATCCAGGAAGTCAGTTCCATGCAAATCGAACACGAAAATGTCAAGGAAGCCAAAAAAGGGGATGAAATCGGTATCAAGGTCACCGATAAAGTTCGAAGCCACGATATTGTCTACAAGATTGTCAGCAAGGAGTGATTTCTGAAAAAAAGAGCGAGGGTGTTTTTGGTCAATCCTTGGATCGTCGATTTTGCTGCTTATGATTTTTGGATCAAACCGCTCGGGTTGCTTTACATCGGAGCCGTACTCCGAGAACATGGGTACGAAATTGAGCTCTTGGATTGTATGGACCGCCACTACCCCTCTTTAATGCAGGACCAGCAAATAGATAAACGAAAGAACGGTACCGGTCATTTTTTCAAGGAAAGCATCCCTAGGCCCGAGATTCTGCAACATATTCCGCGTCAATACAGCCGCTATGGTTTACCTTTGAATCTCGTTCGAGAAACAGTATCCCGGATGACGCCACCCGATATCATTTGTGTGACTTCCGGGATGACATACTGGTATCCCGGTGTGGTCGAAATGATTCTCCTTTTAAAAGAGCGGTTTCTCGACGTGCCCGTTGTTTTGGGTGGAATATATGCGACATTATGTACAGCTCACGCGGAGGAATTCAGCGGCGCGAACGTTATTGTAAGCGGCGAAGGCGAAAATCAGATTTTTAACGTATTGCGAACACTTCTGAATGATTCGAGTTTTCAAGAGCAATATTCCTCTCTGAACGATCTGCCAACGCCGGCATACGATCTTTATTCCGGTTTGGAATCCGCGGCCATCCTGACTTCGAGGGGGTGTCCGTTCGATTGTCCGTTTTGTGGTTCGCAAAAAATCACAAATGGTTATCGGAGGCGAGATCCGCTGAAAGTTATCGAAGAAATTCAAGTGATTCATGAACAGAACGACGTTCGCCATTTTGCATTTTATGACGACGCGCTTTTGATCGATAAAGAAAAACATTTTTTAATTCTGCTTCAGGAACTGATCGAGCGGAAGATAGAGCTTTCTTTTCACACACCCAACGGAATCCATCCGAAAGAGATCGATCGAACCACCGCCGGATTGATGAAACGGGCCGGTTTTGAGACCGTTCGTTTGAGTTACGAAACCCGGAATCCGGCACGCCAGAAAGAGATGGGTTTCAAGGTCAGCGATGCGGATTTGACTCGAGCGGTTCGTCTGCTTTTTGATGCAGGATTCAATGCCTCGCAGATCGGTGCCTACGTGCTCATGGGACTGCCAGATCAAGAAATCGCTGAAGTTCTGGACAGCCTGTGCCTTGTTTTGGGTCTGGGAATCAAAATCAGTCTGGCATCGTATTCTCCAATTCCAGGAACTGATTTATGGAACGAGGCTGTTCGAAAGGGTTATTTTTCAGAAAATACAGATCCATTGCTGACCAACAGCTCCATTTTCCCGATGAAGTCCGATGAGATTCCTTTTGATGTATTTATCGAATTGGGGACGTTGTCTGCCGTGGCCAATCAAGCGTTGTCCAAAAATAGTGCGCCTTTGAAAGATGATCTGTTTCGGGAGAAATTAAAGGCATTCAAAAATAGATGGATGAATTGATTCGTTGTGAAAAAGATGAATCTTAATTACACCTCCAAACCACAAATCATTGAATTTAAGAATATTGATATTCCGGTGAAAGATGTCATTCGACGGATGGGATATCCCGATTCCGAGCATGAAAGTCTTTCCCAGATCAAGACATTGATGGATGCAGAGTTGATGCGTGCAAAGACACTTTTTTCGGCAAAAGGCACTTACCGGAGTTTTCGTGTGGCGGAACGCACTTTGAATCGGCTTACTTTCAAAAATACGAAATTTACCATTCACAGTGAGAAAGTTTGTCGCATGCTCAAAGATGCCGATCCTGTGATACTCTTTATGGTCACAATTGGGTCTGGTTTAGAGAAGGTCGTTGATGAACTGTTTGCCGGGGGAGAATCGACTCGGGGATTTATTTTAGATGCCATTGGATCGGAGACAGCCGATGCAGTAGCGGATAAGCTGCACTGGGAAATTCTATCAGAACTGGCGAAAAAAAATGACTACAAAGTGACGCCCCGTTTCAGTCCGGGGTACGGCGATTGGTCCTTAACCGTGCAGAAGGAAATTCTGAAAGTATGCGGTGGAGACCAGCTTGGTATTTCAGTAACGCCTTCCTCTTTGATGATACCGAGAAAGTCTGTCTCTGCCGTTCTAGGTTTGATGAGATCATAATCAAATATTAAAGTGTAAAAATCAAAATGATTTTTTGTCTGTAATGACGGAGGATTGAATGGAAATCTATGTTGGTGATGTTCACAAAAACGTGACGAAGGAAGAACTGCAGACCAAGTTCGAAAAATTCGGTCAGGTGCTAAACATCAAATTGAAAAAAGATTTATTCACAGGTGAGAACAAGGGATACGCATTCGTGCTAATGCCAGTACAATCCGAGGCCGAAGCGGCGATCAAGGGTCTGAACGGTAAAAAACTGCACGGTAGAGAGATCAAAGTGACTGCAGGACGAAGCCATGATTATGATTGGAATAAAGGAAGGAATAAGGGAAAACCGTTTTAATGGAATTGTGTTTAGAATCATGTTGAAAAATTTAATTTGACAGCCATTTAAAATGAAGTTAAAAAAAAGCCTGACACTGTTTGATGTATTTGCTGTTGCTTCCGGGGCAATGATCAGTTCCGGTTTATTCGTTTTGCCCGGCATCGCTTATGCGAAGGCCGGCCCTGCCATGATACTTGCATACCTTTTTGCAGGGCTTTTGATCGTTCCCAGTATGTTTGCGCAAGCAGAGCTTGCCACGGCCATGCCAAAAGCCGGCGGGACCTATTTTTTTATTGAAAGAAGTCTGGGCCCAGTCTTCGGCACATTCGGCGGATTTGCCAACTGGTTTTCAATCAGTTTTAAAAGTGCATTTGCACTGATCGGTATCGGAGCCTTTGCATCGTTTATTTATCCTGACGTGACGGTTCACCAGATTAAAATGATCGCTATCATCGCCTGTTTGTTTTTTACATGCCTGAATTTGTTTAGTGTGAAAATCACAGGACGGTTTCAGTTTTTTCTTGTGATGATGTTAATTCTTATTTTGATTGTCTATGTCGGCAGAGGATTTATATCCACACATCCGGATCGATATATTCCGTTTATGCCGGAAGGATTTGGATCCATTATTACCACCACGGGTCTGGTTTTTGTTTCTTTTGGCGGACTCACTAAGGTTGCCAGTATCGCAGAAGAAGTAAAAAATCCGACACGCAACATTCCACTGGGAATGTTTTTGTCCTTTTTTGTGGTGACATTGCTTTATGTACTGACTGTGGGTGTGACGATTGGAATTATGAACGGATCCGAACTGAATAATTCGATGACGCCCCTCTCGCTGGGGGCTTCACAGGTGATGGGTAAATTCGGAACTGTGCTTCTTAGCATAGGTGCCATCACAGCATTTGTGTCCACGGCAAATGCGGGTATTTTATCCGCTTCACGATCTCCCATGGCCATGAGTCGCGACCAATTACTGCCAGATTTTCTGAATGTGGTCAATCGCCGTTTTCAAACGCCCCATTTCTCCATTTTAGTCACAAGTGGATTCATGATCTGCGTAATTGCATTTTTAAAGATTGAGGATCTTGTGAAAACCGCCTCCGCTCTAATGATTATTCTTTTTATTATGGTGAACATTTCAGTGATTATCATGCGGGAAAGCAAGATTCAAAACTATCAACCTAAATTTTGCACCCCCCTTTATCCGTGGCTGCCAATTGGTGCTGTCGTTGTATACAGTTTTCTTCTTGTTGAAATGGGCAAGATCCCTCTGTTGATTACCGGAGGTTTTATCCTCCTTGGATTGATGAATTATTGGATCTATTCCAGAGTTCGAGTCAGGCGGAAATCGGCCATTCTACATATTATCAAAAGAGTGACTGCAAAGGAATTAAAGGGCAAGACTCTCGATAAGGAACTCAGAGAAGTTGTGATTGAGCGGGATGAAATTATTGAGGATCGTTTTGATAAACTGATCAGAAATTGTGAAATACTTGATTTTAAAGGTTCTCACTCAATGGAAGATGTTTTTCATCGGATTGCGGAAATTTTATCAAAGCGGCTTGATGTGGATCATGATTTTTTATTTCAAGGATTTATGGAGAGAGAAAAGCAAACCGGTACTGTTATTCATCCTGGATTGGCTATCCCCCATGTTATTGTACCCGGAACAAAAAAGTTTGATGTGCTGCTGGTCCGGTATAAATCCGGACTTAAATTTTCAACTTCGCCTGATTTGGTGCATACTATGTTTGTTCTGGTTGGATCCATTGATGAAAGAAATTACCACCTGAGGGCTCTGATGGCAATTGCTCAGATCGCTCAGGAAGTCGATTTTGAAAAGAGATGGCTTAAAGCATCCAACAAAGATGCATTGCGGGATGTTGTGTTGTTATCCAGCAGGAAAAGAGAGAGTAAGTAAATTACGATTAAAGAGGTTCATCTTTTATCAATATGGAGGCTGCCTTGAATACCCCAAAGGAGAAAGCACAAAGTGTGAATGAACAATTGAAAATGGAAGAAATGGAAGAATTCCTTGTAGAAAAGGAACGTATTCGGCAGATTGTCGGACAGATAGGAGGAAAGCCCAATCTTGTCAGCCGTATTACCAATATTTTTATATTTGTTTTCATTATTTCGACGTTGATAGTGGCTCCCTTTTTACCGGAATCTTTTGAATTGCCGGCCGTGGAGGTTGGATTGGCTCTGATTTCGATTAAGATCTTTTTTATGCTGCAGAATGAGGCCAAGGTAACACATTTCCAGTTTTGGATGCTTTCATCTCTGGAATGGCGAATGAATGACATGTCCAAGCGTTTGATCCAGATTGATGAGAACATTCAAAAAATGTCAGATTTATCCCATTCAAAAAAATAATCCGAATTCAATTGTCAGAAGAGGAGAAATTGTATGTCCCTATGGAGTTTTTTTGTTTTATTGATTGTTGCTGCCTGCTGCGGATCTATAGGTGCCGCTTTAGCCGGTTATTCCGCACGTGGCTGCTTAACCAGTATTGTTCTCGGATTAATCGGTGCTCTCATTGGTACTTGGTTTAGCAGACAACTCGATATTGGTGATTTATTGTACTATCATCAGATTCCCATTATATGGTCAATCATAGGTGCTGCTATTTTTGTAGGTGT
The DNA here is from genome assembly GCA_964537715.1 of uncultured bacterium. Taxonomy (GTDB): domain Bacteria; phylum Zhuqueibacterota; class QNDG01; order QNDG01; family DSAB01; genus CAZTZL01. The sequence continues at coordinate 10,754 of CAZIAH010000108.1, forward strand.
TGTGACTCTTTTTACAGGTAGAAAGAGAGGAAAAAGATAAAATCCGGTTGGCAGCAATGATCTGTCAGAGAGGAGAAGAAAATGACTCAAGGTTTGCTCGAACGTTTTTACCGTTATGTGAAAATGGATACCCAGTCCCAAGAAGATGTGCTGGATCGATATCCTAGTACGGAAAAACAGAAGGAATTATCCGCTCTGCTGGTTAAGGAACTCAAGGAACTGGGATTGCACGATGCCGAAATGGATGGGTATGGTTATGTCATGGCGACCTGCCCGGGCAATCTGCCAGAGGATCAAGCCACCCGTGTTCCGACAATCGGATTTCTCGGTCATGTCGATACTTCGCCGGAGGTTTCCGGGAAAGGTGTCAAACCAGTGTTGCAGGAAAATTATCAGGGTGGGGATATTGTTTTGCCCGGTGATTCCACGCAAGTGATCAAGGCAGAAGACAATTCCGAATTAAAAAACAATATCGGAAATGATATCATTACGTCCGACGGAACGACACTCCTGGGCGCGGACAACAAAGCCGGAATCGCCGAGATCATGACGATGCTGGAAGTTTTGAAACACAATCCCGAAATCAAACACGGCGATCTGCGAATCGGTTTTACGCCAGATGAGGAAACGGGAAGCGGAACGAAATATTTCGATGTGAAGAAATTTGCGGCCGATTTTGCATATACGGTAGACGGAGGCACGGTGGGGGAGATCGAGAATGAGACGTTCAATGCATCCGCCGCGGTCTATAAAATCACCGGCATCAATGTGCATCCCGGATATGCGAAGGGCAAACTGGTCAACGGGATTCGAATCGTTGCGGATATTATCAAATTGTTGGAATCCGAACCGGCACCTGAAACGACCGAAAAACGGGAAGGGTATTTGCATCCTTATGTGATTCAGGGAGGCGTTGAAGAAGTCACTTTAAAACTTTTGATTCGCGATTTCGACATGGAGGGTATAGAGCAAAAATCCGAGCGATTGAGGGCTATCCAAAAAGAGGTTGCTGATAAATATCCGAAGGCCACAATCGATCTCGAAATCAACGAGTCCTACAGGAACATGCGGTACAAACTCGACGAAGATCCGCGCGTCGTGGAATACGCCATGGAAGCGGTCAAACGTACAGGTATCGAGCCCAAGCTGCAGCTGATTCGCGGCGGAACCGATGGTGCCAGACTCTCTTTTGAGGGATTACTTACACCAAATATTTTCACCGGCGGACAGAATTTCCACAGCAAACTGGAATGGGTGCCTGTTCAGTGGATGGAAAAGGCGGTCGAAACACTGGTTCAGCTTGTGCAGATCTGGGTGGAAAAGAGCCGGTAGATAGCGGCACAGGGAAAAAAATACCGCGTGGTTCGGGGAAAAATGTACCGGTATCGCTAATGATACAAAAATTATAAATAAAAAGAATGTACATGTAATATCTGTAATATCAATTAGATAGATTCTTGATAAAAATTTGAAAATAATTTTGGCAAGAATCTTGCTAAACTAAAGAGTGATTATAAGAATTCTCAATTCCTTTCCTCTTCCCCTTGAAGCCGTTGTTCCCCGACAA
>CAZIAH010000109.1:0-12266 GCA_964537715.1 uncultured bacterium
GTGCATAGACCAGGTAGTCGTTTCCCATTTTCCGGATCCGTCCGGAATGCGTGCGGATGCGCTCCCGAATGGTTTCGAATACATCCCCCGGCTGCTCCTGAAAAGTGATTACATAATTCGAGCCCAGGAGAAAACTCACCTGTTCGGACTGAATCTCATTTTTTGCTTCATCCCATTTGATCATTTTCAGAATTAGGAAGAGATAATCCCCCATATCCTCAATCTTGGGACGGTGCTCTGTATTGACCACATCTTCCTGAATCAACGGATGAATTTCAAAATGTTCGCCCAGTCGTTTGATCAAATCGACATCGTGCAGTCCGTCAATATTGATCCACGAAACGGTCCGGGTATCCCGAAGCGAATAGCATGTTTCAATCGAATCGACCTGCTGTTCGGTGAATGTATGATCGTTATAATCCATGAAGGTGATTCTGGCCTTTTCGATTTTTTTGTCACCGATATGCACCAGTGATCCCGGGGGAAGACCCGGTTTTTTCATACTTTTTCTAAAGATTCTCTGTACCATGAAAATGCCTCCACGAAAACGGACAGACCGATTGGAATGACTTACTTTTTATTCGGATCGATCTGTACATTCAAAGGCGGTGATTGATCCTGTTTATCTTTGCCCATGTAGAGTGTGAGATGCGGAAATGGTATTTCGATATCCTTTTTATCGAATTCTATCTTCAAACGCCGGTTGAACTCTCGGGCCACGCGCCACTGTTTAATCGGTTTGGTTTTGGTGCGTGCCTTGATAATCAGAGCCGAACCGGCAAACTGATCGAGTCCCAGAATTTCCATAGGTTCCAGGATATCGCTGGCATAATCAGGATCGTTTCTCAGCTCTTCATCCACTTTTTTGATGACTTCAATGACTTCATCAACATTTTCGCGGTAAGCCACGCCAATCTCGAAAAGATATCGGGAATACCCTTTGGTCATATTGGTCACCACGCTGATCTCACCATTCGGGATATAGTGCACATTCCCGGCCAGATCTCGAAGAATCGTCATTTTCAAATTTACGTCTTCAACAAGACCGCTTTTTCCTGCCACTTCGACCACATCCCCGACGCGAATCTGATCCTGTAAAAGAATAAAAAATCCTGCGATCAGATCTTTGACCAGATTCTGGGCTCCGAAACCAACGGCCAGGCCCAACACCCCTGCCGCGGCAAGAATCGGCCCCACATTGATGCCTAACTCCTGCAGTACCATACCAATAGAAATAATTATCACCGTAATATTGAAAATGTACCGGATGACCGACTTCAGCGTATCCGCCCGCTTTTTAAACTCCTCTTCATCCTTTCGCTTGTATTTTTTCACGGAGGAGATGATTCTTACGGACAGAATGTCTGCGGCTTTGATCACAATCAAGGCAATCACAAAAATTAATAAAATCTTAAATCCGCTGGATAAAAACCAGTCCCCCAATTTTTCCAGATAAACTTGCATAGATCAACCCTTTATGATGATTTTTGATTCTTTGACGGTTTCTCCACTTTGGCCAGGATATACCCGAGTAAGACTCCCAAAAGAATTAAAATCGGAATTAAAAGAATACGCGATAAAGTGAGTGCCCAAAAAAGAAACCGAAAAGAAACCATCTGTGTATTTTGCAGCGTTAAGATAAGCAGCAGAATGAATATTACAATGGCAAGTATGGTTTTTGGCTTCATGATTATTCCTCCTTCCCTTTCAAAAATTTCTTATCTTGTAAAATTCATCGCTTAAAATTTAACAAAACCTTGTCATTCCCGCAATCCTTTAGCGGTAATCCACTTTCTCCCTGTCTCAAACTTTAAAATTAGAAATAGGAATAATATCTATTGATCTTCTCTTCTCTGCCCTTTATACTTCTGCCGAATCTTTAGAAAGACGTCATTGTACAACCCCTTCTTGAAATCCGGAAAACTCCACGGATAGGGAATAAACCGATTCTTTTCGAAATGAAACGTCAGATCGGCCCAGATGCCATAGTCGAGATAGATTTTCCGCCCGTTGTATTTGGCCGAAGCCAGCACTACCTTATCATAGTCCATGATTCCGGGATCGAGATTGACCTTGCGGTTGTGTTTCACAGCCAATGAATCCTCGATTTCATTCGTCTCGATCTTGATTCGCGCTAATTCTTTGGGATGAACCAGCTGTTCGAAACTGATGAACTTCCGCATAATCGACGATCCCATTTCCGATTGGTAATAATCGGTGTCATCGAAGGGAAAAGGATCGCTGATAAAATCGATCTTCCCGTACTTTTCACAAAGCATTTCCAAAGCCTGCTTTAGCAGAGTTTCGTCGCTGAAAAGCACGCCAACAAACAATTTTACCGGACCGGGTTCAGCAGGTTTCACGACACACCGATTCTTTCCTTCCTGGGAACCCAGAGACCCAGTTCCCTTTCACGGGTCAGATTGGCTTGGAGAGCGGATTGGGCTTCGTCCACAAGAGCAGGATCGATTCCGAAAATATCTCGAATGGTTTCGTGATAATTTTGCCGGATGTTGAAATTCTGCTTTCCGTCGGAAGTCGTCTGGCGCATATAATTCTTGTGGATATAGACCATTCTTCCTTTTTCCACTTTCGTGAGACACAACCCGTGCATACTGTTCCATCCGAACGAATCGAGCCAATAATGGAGAAATTCATCCTGAGAAACCGGCCGATCCTTGAACCGGTAGCGCCATTTCGTCTGCTGCCGGTTAAAGGTGTAGATGTGATAGAATTGGTCTTCGGACTGGAAGACCATTTCCACACCCGAATTGTCATTGTGAAATATTCTCGGTTTTGTGGAAGTCAATTCCATGGGCCGATTCAACAGATAACCGGGATCGACAAGATATTTTGATTCGTCGAACAGAACAATGAGCGCACAGTGCACATTCTCGCCCCAGCGCATATCCGCCATCACCGGATAACTGGGGAATCCCCGATGATGCAAAATCGTCTGGAGAAAATAGGTCAGCGAAAAACAGGTGCCGCCGAGACCATGCTGTGCATGATCGTCCATCACTTCGTCGGGCAACCGGATTTTGTCGAATCTTTCAAAATAGCGATGGCGTTTGATGATCTTACTGATGTTCTCATAGGGCAGTCGGGAAAAATGGAATAGAATCTCGCTTAGATATTCCAAACCGGGATTTTGGGGAAAAATCGAAAAGAATCGATGAAACTGCCGAGAAGACCGGGAATAGTGTTCCAAATCAAGGAGAAGAACTTTGTCCCCATCCAGTTGATCGATATCGATTACTTTATTCAATGGCTTTCCTAATGGCAATTAAAAAATTGTGGATCGTATAGGGTTTCTGAAGAAAGGGATAGCCTTTGTCCTTAATCGTCTGCCATTGCGATTTTTGATCGGCATATCCACTCGTGAATAGTACCTGAATATTCGGATTCATGGAAAGAAATTTTTCCACAAGTTTGATACCAGTGATATCGGGAAGAACCACATCGGTGAAAACGAGCTGAAACTGCCCTTTTTCTCTTTTGAAAATATTCATCGCTTCTTTATAATTTGCCGCTGTGTATGCCACATAGCCACATCGGTTGAGTGCGCGCTCGGCAAAACGGCGTAAATTATCTTCATCTTCGATCAGCAAAATCCGCTCGCCTTTGCCTTGATATTTATCCAGAGAAATCTCCTGTATGGATTCTTTCTCGGTCTTGGGCTGCTCGGGAAAATAGGGTAAATAAATCTCAAAGGTGGAACCACGATTGAGTTCACTGACGACCCGAATCCATCCCTTGTGTTCCTGGATAATCCCGTATACGACCGACAACCCGAGACCGCTCCCTTTTCCGAATTCCTTGGTACTGAAAAAGGGTTCGAATATATGTTCTTGTGTTTCCGAATCCATGCCCACTCCCGTGTCGACCACAGAAAACCGGACAAACTCTCCGGCACGTGCCTCCGGCATAGTCTGAACGACCTGATCATTCAGTTCTATTTTTTCTGTCCGAAGGGTAATCTTACCGCCGTTGGGCATGGCATCCTTTGCATTGACCACCAAATTCACAATCATCTGTTCGACCGATACCTGATCCGCATAAACCGATAACATTCCCTGGGCAAGATCGTAGTGGACTTCAATATCTTCACCAATCAATCGGTGAAGTATGCCAAGAAGATTCTCGATTGTTTTATTTAAATCGAGGGAAACGAACTTCATTGGCTGCCGCCTGCTGAAAAGAAGCAATTGACGGGTCAAATTCATTGCTCGTTCCGCAGCCGATTGAATTTCCGTTAAATCCTTGTATATCGAACTGTCCGGCTTCGATTGAAGCAAAGCCATATCGGAATACCCGCGGATCGCCGTCAGCAGATTATTGAAATCATGAGCCACTCCTCCGGTCAGCCGGCCGATGGCTTCCATCTTTTGCGCCTGGAGCAGTTGTACTTTAATCTTCTCTTTTTCTTCTTCCGCAAGCCTCTTTTGCTTACGATTTTTCGCTTCCCGCAATTCCCGCGCAATTGCAGGTACAAGTCTTGCGAAATTGTCCTTCATCACAAAATCATGTGCCCCCGCCTTCATTGCTGAAACGGCCATCTCTTCACCGATAGCGCCGGAAACGATAATAAACGGAATATCCATCTGTTTACCTTTCAACATATCCAGAGCTTCGGGCGCACTAAATCGGGGCATCGCATAATCGGCAATGACGATGTCCCACTTCTTCTTTTCGAGCGACCGGTTCATCGCTTCGGATGTTTCCACCCGCTCGAAAACCGGTTCATATCCGCCTTGCTGCAGAGCGCGCACAAGCAGCAACGTATCGTCCTCGGAATCTTCAACAATCAGCGCGCGTAAAGGAATACCCACTATTCGCTCCTTGCAGGTTTTGGCGCTTTATTGAGAAGAAGCCAATACAGCGCCAGTTGCTGTACCGCTTTTTGAAACTGATCAAAATCGACGGGTTTCCGGACATAACTGTTCGCTCCCAATTGATAGCTCTCGATAAGGTCGCGTTCCTCGTCGGACGATGTCAAAATAACGACTGGTAGAAGTTTCGTTTTTTTATCGCCACGGATACGCTTTAGCACTTCCAATCCACTCACTTTGGGCAACTTAATGTCCAGCATGATAATGACGGGCATAACGCCGGGATCCCGTTTTTTATATTTCCCTGTGCCGAAAAGATAATCCAGAGCCTCGCTACCATCGTGAGCGACAACAACACTGTTCAGGATATTATTCTTCCTCAAAGTTCGAATCGTCAACTCTTCGTCATCCGGATTGTCTTCAACCAGCAATATGACTTTCTCTTCCATTTTCTCTTTCCTTGATATTTGTATTAATGTAAAAAATAACTTGAGAATTCACAATCATTTTTCAAAAAATCACTTTCCCAAAGTAAAATAAAAAGTTGCTCCTTTGTTTTCCCGCCCCTCTGCCCATATACGCCCTCCGTGTCTCTGTACAATGCGTTTGACCGTAGCCAACCCGACTCCCGTGCCTTCAAATCCTGCATGCTGTCTTTGAAACGCTTCGAACAGTTTTTCAGAATGAACCAGTTCAAAACCGATCCCGTTATCCTGAACATAATAAACGTCTTCGTCTTTCAGCTTTTTGATACCGAACGCGATTCTGGTTTTTGTTTTGTTCTTTGAAAATTTCCATGCATTATCAACCAAATTCTGAAACATCACCTTCAGCAGGGACCGGTCTCCAATGACATGAATATCTTTGTCGATTTTTACTTCGATTCGATGTTTGGAATCAATCTGGCGGTATTCATTTATCACCGATTGAAACAGCTCGCTGAGATCGATTTTATCATAATTCATTTCACTTCGGGTCAATCGGAAAAGCCGCAGCAAATCATCGATCAACTGACTCATACGATGACTTGCCTTTCTAATTCGTACAAGATAGTCCTTTCCTTTTTCATCGATCTTTCCCGTATATTCCTCCAATAAAATTTCACTGAACCCGTCCATTCCCCGGAGCGGAGCGCGTAGATCGTGAGAAACGGAATAGGCAAATGCCTCCAACTCTTTATTGGTCTCTTCAAGCTGGGCCGTACGTTCCATAACCCGTTGTTCCAATTCACGATTTCGATTTCGAATTTCAGCGATTCTGATTTGAAATCCTGCCAGCAGAACACCTAATATCAGTAGAACAGCAAACACGCGAAACCATAACCTAACCCAAAAAGGGGGGATGATTCTGATTTTTATCGAAATCCCTTCCTCATTCCATACGCTGTCATTGTTGGAACCTTTCACTCTGAACTTGTATGTTCCTGGAGGAAGTTTTGTATACGTGGCAAAACGTCTGTTGCCGACGTAGTTCCAATCTTTTTCAACCCCTTCCATAAAATAGGCATATTTATTCTTCTCTGGCGCCGTATAATCCAGGGAAGCAAATTCGATGGAAAAAACATCCTCCCTGTATGTTAATGCAATTTCCGATGTCTCCAAAATCGATTTTTCGAGGAATTGCCGCCCGTGTATTTTCTGACCGATAGAAACCGACTTGTTGAACAACTGAAAATCCGTTAAAACGACAGGAGGAACATATTGATTCGTTTTGATCTTTTCCGGATAAAACATGTTGAAGCCACCCACACCTCCAAAAAACATTTCCCCGGTCACACTTTTGAAACAGGCGTTCACGTTAAATTCATTGCCCTGAAGACCGTTGCTCACATCGTAATTGATAATTTTTTCTGTTCTCGGATCAAACCGGGACAATCCCGACACCGTACTTATCCACAGATACCCGTCATTATCCTCTAAGATGGCCTGAATTGTGCTTGAGACCAGTCCATTGTTCTCATTATAACAGAGGAATCGTTCATTTACGGGATCAAATCGATTCAAACCATTCGGCGTACCCAGCCACAAAATTCCCGAATGATCTTCGAAGATGCACAACACTTTATTGTCACTGATACTGTTCGGATCATCTGGATTTTTCATGTAGTGGACAAATCGATTTTTCTCTCTTTCATATCGGTTGAGACCACCCGCATCCGTACCGATCCACAATCGGTTGGAACGATCCTCGTAGACAAACCAGACGATGTTGTCATTAAAACTATACGGATCATCGGGATCGTATCGAAACCGAATGAACCGTTCCGTTTTTCGGTCGAATCGATTCAATCCACCGTAATAGGAGCCTATCCAGAGAGTGTGTGTATGGTCTTCACAGATAGAATAAATGTTGTCGTAATCCAATGTATTCGGATTTCCGGGTTTGCATTGATAATTGACGAACTGGCCAGTCCGGCGGTCAAACCGATTCAATCCTCCGTCAGTTCCAATCCAGAGCAATCCAGAATGATCTTCGAAAATACATCTGACCACATCGTTGCTCAAACTGTACGAATTCGAGGGATCATTGTTAAAATGAGTGAACACCTCTTTCTCCCGGTCAAACCGGCACAATCCTCCACCCCACGTGCCGATCCAGATCACTTTTCCTTGATCATCGGGATCTTCATAAAAAACGTTAACCGTATTGTTATTCAGGCTGTACGGATTGCCAGGATCATTTTTGTAATGGACAAATTGACTCTTTTTTCGGTCAAATTTCGAAACGCCTCCAAAATCAGTTCCAATCCATAAAAGTCCTGATCGATCCTCGTAGATGCAATAAGCCGCATTGCTGCTCAGACTGTAGGGATCGTTGGCATCATACTGGTAATGAATGAATCGATCACGAGCGCGGTCATATTTCTCGAGTCCCCCTCCGTACGTTGCAATCCACAATTCTCCGGAGCTGTCTCTATAAATGGCACGAACAATGTTATGACGCAGGCTGTGGGGATCGCGTGAATCGAATTGATATCGGATGAATCGTTTTTTTTCACGATCGAATCGGTTGAGGCCTTCATCCCAGGTTCCAATCCAGAGCACACCCTGATCATCTTCTCCGAAGCTGAGTATATTGTTTCCGGAGAGACTGTACGGATCTTTGGGATCGTGGAAAAAACGGATAAAGCGTTCCTTTTTCCGGTCGAACAGATTCAATCCGACATCCGTACCAACCCATAAATTTCCCAGGTGATCTTCATATACTTCCCGCACGAAATTATGACTGATGCTGTTTGGATTGTTTGGATCGTGATAATAAATTTTAAAACAATTCTTCTCCCGATCGAACAGATTCAATCCGTGATCTGTGGCAATCCAGAGATTGTGGTAGCGATCTTCAAAAATGTTTCTGACACGGTCATGGCTCAAACTCGTGGAATCATTCTTGTCGGATAGATACCGGACAAAACACTCTTTTTCCCGATTGAACTGGTTTAATCCACCTTCTGTACCCACCCATAAAACATTTAGATGATCTTCATAGATCACTTTAATGACATTGTTGCTCAGACTGGTGGAATCGTCTGGATCGTTTTTATAGATTTTGAACCGATAGCCGTCGTATCGGTCCAACCCTTCATACGTACCGAACCACAAAAATCCACGATGGTCCTGACAAATCGAAATCACCGAACTTTGCGAAAGACCCTGTTCAATCGATAGTCTTTCAAATCGAATCTTATGTTGCTGAGCATACAGATTCAGGACGAAAATCGGAAACAAAATCCTTAAAATATAAATCCGTTTTCCCATAAGCTCCATTTATATTATCAATTAATAATGATTTGCAATAGTGTATTTCATTTTTAAAAAAGAACGATGTTATCAATTCAATGTAAAATAAAAAGTTGCTCCTTGATCTTCCTTTCCTTCAGCCCATACGCGCCCTCCATGCCTGCTCACGATTCGTTGAACCGTGGTCAGGCCGATACCAGTCCCTTCAAATTCAATATGCTGTCGCTGAAACGCCTCGAACAGCTTATTCACATATTTCATATCAAAACCAATACCGTTATCCCTAATGAAATAGATACTTTTCCCTTTTTCCTGTTTCCTCCCAAATTCGATCTTGGCCTTTTTCTTTTTAGAGGTAAACTTCCAGGCATTATCGATCAGATTTCTCAGCATGACTTTCAAAAGCGCTTCGTCACCCTGTACAATGATATTTTCAGCTCGAACCCACTCAACACTTCTTCCCGAATTCGTCTGTTCAAATTCCTCCATAATGGACTCCACCAATCGGCTTAAATCCACTTTATTAAAATGCATTTCGCTTCGTGTCAGTCTGGATAGTTTTAATAAATCATCGATCAAATGACTCATCTGTTGACTGGCATGACTAATACGTCCAAGATAATCCTTATGTTTCTTGTCTAATTTCCCTGAACAATCTTCCAGTAAGATCTCACTGAATCCTTCCATACTTCTTAAAGGAGCGCGTAGATCATGTGAAACTGAGTAAGTAAATGCTTCCAGCTCCTGATTTATATTTTCAAGCTGTGCCGTACGTTCTTTGATGTGCTTTTCAAGCTCTCTTGTTCGATGCCGAATGGTTGCTGTCCGTATTTTATAACCGGTCAAAAGAGAAGCGATCAACACAATACAGGCCAGCAGTCGAAACCACAGAGTATGCCAAAATGGAGGTGTAATTCTGATCTTAATGGAGGCTCCTTCTTCATTCCAAACGCCATCGTTATTGGATCCTTTCACCCGAAATACATATTTCCCAGGATCGATGTTTGTATAGGTGGCCATACGCTGCGTTCCAACATAGTTCCATTCCTTGTCAAATCCTTCCAACATGTATGCATACTGGTTCTTAGAAGAAATAATATAATTGAGTGCAGCAAATCTAAATGAAAAGACGGTCTGCTTATAAGACAATACAATCTCATCGGTCTGACCGATATGTTTTTTCAAAGGAGATCCTTCTGAGCCATTTTTTATCGGTTTGTTAAATATCTCGAAATCTGTAATCACAATCGGAGGAATGGTCTGGTTATCTGTCACATCTTCTGGATCCAGGATATTAAATCCATTCACACCGCCAAAATAAATCTTCCCATTTCTGGATCGATAATGACTCTTTTTGATAAACAAATTTCCTTGCAGACCGTCTTCTTTGGTATAATTCTTAAAAGTTTCAGTTTTCGGATCAAAACGGGAAATCCCTCCATTGGTGCTGATCCATAAAAAGCCCCGATCATCTTTTTCAATGCCAAAAATCAAATCATTTGGCAAACCATCTGTTTTATAATACCGAACGATCTGGTTTGTTTGCCTGTTTAATTTGTTCAATCCTTCGTTCGTGGCAATCCAAATTATTGAACTGTCCTCTTCAAATATTGAATTGACAAAATTATTCGATATGCTATTCGCATCCTCTGGATGATGTGTATAATTTATAAACGTTTCCGTTTCAGGATCAAAAATAAAAAAACCATAAACGCTACCAATGAGTATATTTCCTTTCATATCTCTCTGGATGACTTCCAGATAATTACTAATTAACCCACTGTTTTCAGAAGTATATACTGTAAAGGAGTGGTCATTTTTATTGTATTTATTGAGACCATGATGAGTGGCTAACCACAAACAGCCATCCTGATCTTCAGTGATATCAAAGACATTGTTATTCGATAAGTCACTATTTTTATTTGTATAGGTAGTAAATGATTTTGTTCGTCTATTAAACAGACTGAATCCACCATTCCAAGTACCGATCCATATATCGTTCTGAGAATCCACATACACGGTAAGAACTGCATCCACGTTTAAATTTGAATTCTTTGAATTATAATGTTTAAAATAGCTAGTTGCGGGATCAAATTGATTTAATCCACCACCATCCGTGGCAATCCAGATATTACCTGTATGATCTTCGCAAAATTCCCAAACAGCATTGCAACTTAAGCTTTTTGCATCATCTTTTATTGTATGATATGTTTGAAATGCCTGATTCAAACGATAAAAAATATTGACTCCTCCTTCATATGTGCCAATCCACAAATCACCGGTTTTTCCTTGAAAGAGTGCATAAATAGAATTGTTGTTTAAGCTCTTTGGATTACTGAGATCATTCTCATAGTGAATAAACGTTTTCTTATCATTGCATAAATAGTCCAATCCTCCTTCTTCAGTCCCAATCCAAATACCGCCATCTTTATCCGGACATAGGACACGAACAGAATTATTACATAAACCTCGACTATTTTGGGGATCGTGTTGATAGTTACTGAAAGAATGCGAATCTGCTTCATCTACATGAATGCATGACAATCCATCATCATAGCATGCAAACCAGAGATTACCTTCAATATCTTCGACAATCGCAAACACATCGTTACCTATGATGCTATTTGAATTGTTACTCTGATGTTGAAAATGTGTGAAGGTTGTTGTATCACGATCGAATAAATTCACACCACCATTGACTGTAGCAATCCACACATGACCTCTGGAATCTTCAAAAATCTGTCTTATGCTATTACTGCTGATACTACCTGAATCATCTCCACGATGTACATAATGAATGTGTTGTTGGTTTTTAAGGTTAACAAAAAATAGGCCCTGATCACTAGTGCCAATCCATAAATTGTCTTGACTATCTATAAATATGCTTAAAATATCAAAACTGCTCAGATCAAATTGAAAATGTTTATTATAATCTATAAAAACATCATGATCCCGATCATAGATGCACGCTCCTCCTATAGTCCCTATCCACAGATTTCCCTGGTTATCCTTATACAGACACCGAATCACATTTGAGATAATGCTACTTGAATCTTTGTCGTCATGTCGATAAATCGTGAACTGATAACCATCATATTTATTGAGTCCATCATAGGTGCCAAACCACATAAAACCTTGATTGTCCTGCAGAATAGATCTGACATAAGGGTGAGACAGCCCGTCATCGTAAGTCAAATGTTCAAAGCGGATATTTTGAATCTGAGAAAAATGTAAGGACGGAAAAAACATGACAAGGAAAAAGCCGAATATAGTTACTTTTAATAAATATTTTGGGATGTTCTTTATCATTGCTATTTCCTTGCATACACTCTTGTCAAAGAAATCAAAAAGAAATCGTGATATCTCCTATTATTTCAAACGATCAATACTTCTCAGAACCATTCCTGACCAACCGTAAAATAAAAAGTCACCCCTTCGTTCTTCTCCCCTTCTGCCCATATCCGTCCACCATGTCGATAAATAATAAGCTGAACTGTGGTTAATCCGAACCGGCACCTTCGAATTCGGCATAATGCCGCTGAAACATCTCGAACAACTTATCCGCATATTTCATATCAAAACTGATATCACTCAATCGATATTTTACTTCTTAAGTATAGTAAAATAGAATGTCGATCCTTTATTGATTTTTCCGTCCACCCAGATTTTCCCCTTGTGCCGCTCTACGATCTTTTTA
>CAZIAH010000110.1:0-12218 GCA_964537715.1 uncultured bacterium
GACCAGAAGAGGGCGGCGTAACCGAGATAGTACTTGAAGTCACCCCCTTCACGGGAACCAGCCGGAAGCGCGGAAAAGCCGCTTTCATCAAAGACAGCATTGCTTTCAAGATTTCCATCATCCCATAAATCTGCCCTGCCTGCTAATTTGCTCCCTTCACTTGTGCCGCGATAATCACCAGAAATATCTGCCTCTGACTGGCTCATGCCAAGATACATCTCTAATTCTTTCCATTCGTCATCAGTGGGTACATGCCACCCTGACGGGGCAATCTGGCGTGTGTCATCCACCGCGTACCAGTTGTATAAATAGCCATATGTGTCCACATTATTTTCATTATTCTCATAAGCACAGTACGCACCAGTTGTTAAATTAGTCCACTCTGTATCGCCAGTTACATTGGGTATGGCATCGCCATTGCGATAGTGAGTAACCTTCAGATTCTCGGCCATCCACCACTGATTGCCGATCTGGATTGTTTGATAGACATTGCCGTCAAAGTCTGTCATGGTGCCGGTTTGAGCGGTATCCGGCGGTTCAGGTGTAGGAGCAGTCACTTCAAAAAGATCGGCTGTAACAATCGTGTTTTCCTCCGCAATGACTTGAAAAAAGCCGCTGTTCTCCGAAGGATATCCAACATGGGTCAGCTGACCTTGTTCAAAAATCCCAATTGTAAATGTTTTTGATCCTTCGCTCAATTCGATTTCTCCCGTGGCCTGATTCCCTGAAATAGTGAGATTGGCTCTTTTCTCCAACCAGTAATCGCCCGCCGAAACAATATTGAATTCGGCCTGATCGCGCGCAATCCAGTATTGCTCGAAATCGGTCTGACTCCCGGGAAACGAATCCCACAAAGATTCAAGTTCTTCATATTTCTCATTGTACAAATTGATAATCGTCTCCAAATCGGCTTCAAAATCATAAAAAACCACCCTGACTTCGTCGGCAGTTAAAACAGCATCGGGTTTGAACAATCGCCGCTCTGAAGTTGAACTTTCTAGATTTTCCCTTCCCCGAAACACATTGTCGTATTGACCAGTTTCCGCTATTTTAAAATTCAGCGTCACACGGGTCCGTCGTTCCGATTCGGAAGGTGTTTTTACCTGACAATTTAAAATCAATAAAAAAATAAATATGAATCCATGTATAAAAAACCAATTCCATTTTTTCATCATCCCTTCTCCTTTTTCTCATTTCTTATATTCCAACAGTGATATTCCTTTTCGTGCCTATGAACATCTAATAATAATCTACCAAATATAAAGTACTATATACTACATACCATATACTATATACTGATACTCATTCTCTCGGCAATTCAACCTCAATGGTTACGGTACCCGTACTCGATGTGGAAGGCACACTTTGTTCTTCCATGCTTGGCGGCTGTTCCGAAGGGTTGGTAAAAAGATCCTCTGTTGTCTCTACCGGAGTGGATGTTTCAACAGGCACCTCGACAGTCGTGGCAATTTGCTGTTCCATTCGATCCGAACCTTGTTCTGCCTGTTTAAAATCCGGGTCCGCTTCGCTGGCTGCTTGATAGGCAGCGCTGGCTTCTTGATAATCGAACATGGCCTCGGCCTGTCGTCCCTTGGCATAAAGAATATAGGCTTGAAGATTCTTCGTCGGGATCGTATAGAACCGGTCCGCCATTTCCTGGGATACGGTGATTCCGTTTTTCTCCAGAAAACGAATTCCGAGATCTGCTACCAGCCGGAAGAAATCGTTTTCCGCTCCTTCCATCATAGCCAATTCATTGTAATTTTCCGTATCCTGATTGCGGTACAATCCGTGAACAAACAACGCTCCTCCGCTTGTGGTCACGAATCCTGTTACTACCTGCTCGGCACGAAGGGCCTGCTGTTTTTTATCTGGAGAAAAATAGGCCATTTCCGCTTCCAACAAATAGGAATAGGACATATCGATCAGATCAAATTCCCCAACCAGACTCAAATTCGATGTAAAAAATTCTGTCGCAGCCAGACCGAGACCCGTTTCACCCCCCTTGTCTTTAAAGGGAAGTACGCCCACACTGCCCTCCAATACCGGTCTGCTTCCTCTGACATTTGCTTTTAGTGTTTGTAATATTTTATCCCGGGGCGATTCCGCCGCTTTTTTTCGCTCAAACGAACCCGGCGGATGCACCGTCGCACAACTCATAAAAAAAAGCAAACATAAAAATACGATACTTTTTTTAATCATTACCTCCTCCTCTTTATATTTTTCTTCCTTTTCAAGGGAGATCCTCGTTCATCTTTGCAGGATCCCGGACTTGATTCGGGATAGAGGGATGTTTACCCCTCAGAGTAAAAAAATCATTCATCTTCAAACAACGAAGCCATCCGCGATTGATACGCTTTGACAGCAGATTCCAGTGCGGGGTCCAGCTCGATCGATTTCTCAAAAGAATGCTCTGCTTTGTTTTGCAACTGGGTCATCTTCTCGCGATCCCCATCCTTCTTGGCCAAAAGAGCCTGCTCGGTTAAATCCCTCGCTTCCAGAAAACGTTTGAGGCCTTTTTTCAAACTCGGCTCCGTTTCCTGCTCGTCAATTTGATAGTAATCATGCAGAACCTCACGGAGCCCCTTCATGAACTCTATCCCCGCATTCAAAGCCAGGACATCCGGCTCTTGAAGCGATCCCTTTACCTTGATGGCCTTTAGAATCACCGTGGTTTCGACATCGATGATCTTCAATGTCAAAAATGTCTGCGCGTATACCTTGGTCACCGAACCGAAAACCGCCAATTGGGCGCCTTTCATTTTGCCGATTTCGATGACCTGATCCTGCGTCAAACCGGCCTGCTGCAGTTTGATCTCATCCAAAAGTTCCGCGATATGCTGCCGGTCTACCACCTCAAAATACCCCGTATTGATAAACTGACCAGCGAACAAATCGTAAAGCAGTTCGTTCAACCCGGATATCACTTGCCTTTCCTCGGGATCGATCGACGCAAAATGAAACGGAAAAATCGCTGCTGTTTTTTTATCATTCATGGTCTGGGCAGAGGAAAGAGTATGATGCATTAAAATCAAAAGAAGAAATAAAACAAATTTATTAAATATCTTTCTCATAATCCTATCCCTTATATTTTTAGATAATTAAAAATTTAAACAACCCTTTATTTCGGAATAATGCCGATGAACGGTCGAAACATTGGGGTCGGAAAGACCCTTTATGCTAACTCTTTCTTAAAAGCTTGTTGATAATCTTGACTATTTTTTCAGGCGTGACACTTCCCTTGTAGGCGTAGTAACTGGCTCCAAAATCCATTGTTTTCTGAACCTCTTCCGCTTCCTTCACATCGGTCAGAACAAGAACAGGAATGTCCGTGGTAAATTTATTGATCCGTATTTTTTGCAGAACTTCCAACCCATGCATGTCGGGAAGAATGAGATCGAGAACAACCAGATCCGGATTGTAATGCTGCACCTTCTCCCACCCCTGGGTTCCGTTTTCCGCTTCGAGGACCTGATATCCGGCATCTTCAAAGGCTTTGCGATAAGTGAGGCGGGTGGATTTTGAATCCTCGATGAGAAGTATTGTCTTCTCCTTCAGCTGCATTAATTCTCCCTCCCGTTTTTCTTTACATGAAAGATTGAATATTGACAAATATATTATTTAGCTTCACCACTTTGATAAAATTGATTTTTATTCTTGAATATCCCTAACACATCTAAAACCATCACCCGGAGCATACCTGTAATGTTGGTTAACTCCAAAATTAATCCAACATTCAGGAAACCAATTGAAAAAATAATTACCGCCTTTACTAATCATATAACCTGTATCCGAGTCTTTAGACATTGTCCACTCACTCACATTTCCTTCAAGATCATGAAGACCAAAAGGAGATGAATCATCTTTGGTTATGTAACCATTTTGATTACTTCCATCATAAAAACCAACAGGCGTTGTACCTGTCTCATAAGGATCACCGCTATTCCACAGATTTACTCGATCATACTCTTCTGTATTTCCCCATGGAAATTTCCTGCCAGTTTCACCCCGGGCAGCTTTTTCCCACTCTTCTACTGTCGGTAAACGGAAGTTGTAAAAATTTGTAAACCCACATGCTCCAAAATAACAAATATAATTGACAGGATGTTTCCTTAAAGACGTATCAATCCCAAACTTCGAACCATCAAAATGTATTGAATATATACTGTCATAAGAATCAGCTTCAAATGTCCAAGTATATATATAAGTAGAATCTTCTGGAAAATCCTCATCACCCGGATAATATCCCATTATAAAACCATCCCATCCTACCTTAACGTACCCGACTGAATAAGCTTCGTTTAAAAATCTCACGTATTCTTCATTTGTTACTTCATACTTCATGATTTGATAATCATAATCGATGTTACATATCTCGCTGCTGTCTCCACATGTATATTCACCAGCAGGAATATTGATCCACTCGATTTCCTCGATCACATCTTCTTCAATCGTATCAATGTTATTACTGTTATTATCCTTTTTTTCAGTTTCTGATGGATTTTTAGAACAACTAACCACAATAATAAAAAGAAAAACCAATATTCCTAATTTTAAAAATTTATCCATAATGTATTATCACCTTCTATAATACATTTAATTTTATCTATCCAATTAAATATATTATTTCACATAAGATTATAATTGGATTAAAAGAAGTCATAAGAAGTAACGCTTAAAATTAAACGATTTGCTAATAATTAAACAAGGAATATGAAAAAGTCAAGCGGTTTTTACCAACAGATACATGAGTGCCTGATACGTAGTTCGTACCAGGCACATAATTTCACTTAAAAATGGTTTAGGCGATGAAAGGGATCGATAGGAAATATCAGGAAAATAGACGCGTTAAAAATCGACTAATTTTAGATCGGCTTTTTCTCTGAGCTCTTTGAAAAACTCATTCATGATAGTCCGCGATCCTGCATTCTGAAGTTTATTCACCAGTTCATCCCGAACTTCTTCCAAAGGTTTGTCACCGGGTTTACGTGAAATCACCTTAAGAATATGGTATCCGTATCTTGTCTCGACGATATCGCTGATTTTTCCAACAGGCACTGAGAAACAGGCATCTTCAAAGGGCTTGACCATTTGCCCGCGGGTGACATCCTCATACAGCCCGCCTTTGTCTTTCGAGCCGGGATCTTCCGAAAACTCCTTTGCAAGAGCGTCGAACGATTCTCCACTTCGCGCACGGGATAAAATTTTCGCCATCTTTCTCCGAATGGCTTTCTTTTCCGCATCGGATTTATTGTTCGTCAAAAGCAAAATATGCTGTACATTCACAAGCGTGTCCTTTAGAAATTTCTGATAAGCTTGCTGAATCCGCTCTTCCGAAATTTCGCTTCTTTCCTTGATAACACGATCAAGATATTTTTCAATGGCGAGATTATCCTTAATACTTCTCTTGAAATAATCGAACTGAATTTGATTTTCTTCCAGTCCCGATTTGAGTTTTTCTTCTCCTCCGGCTTTTTGATACTGAAGATTTAAAAAGCTGTCGATCTCGGCGGTTGCGACTTTAATTTTCGCCTTCTTTACAGCGTCTAAAAGTAATCTCTCCTCTGCATACTGAGTTGCAGTCTGCCCGATCACGTTTTTCAACTGCTCCGGAGACATATCTTTCAAACTTTCTGTTTTTCTGCCGAAATTGGACCGCAGCTTGAGCAGGACTTCACCCGCTGTCATATCAAAATATTTCGTCGTAACAAGCACCTTATTCGAATCTGGATCCAGAACCGATAAAATCGGGGAAAGCGTTTTCCCCAATACATAGGCCGGCTGATCCGGTGTCAGTGTAACCGACTTTTCTTTCTTCCCACAAACTGTAAAAATTAAAATGGAAAGAAGCATCATTCCAAACAATCGTTTCATTCTTTCTCCTTCGAAAATTTTACAATATTTTTTGAACCAAACTATCCTGTTATCCCGGGATGCTATAAATAAATACCAATTTAAAATAAGGAAAAAATCCATCGAATCATAGCAAATAATGAAAAATAATTGAATTTTGGATAAATGAAGTCAAATGGATATCTGTTCAGGAATAAAAATCCCGTTTGTCTGGACGATTCTGCAATTTCAATAAAACTATCGAAATGTCTCTTCTGTTTTTTTTCTTGATTTTCACTGCGAATAATAGTATCATTAATGATAAAACAATCGTCGATCATCTTGATGAGAATGGGATCTTTTTAAGACAAAAAAACGTAATCTGTTTGATAAAGATAGATTTTAGATCAACAGGAGAATGCTGTGGAAAAAATACATGAAAAAAAAATAATGGAACTGCTTAGTCCGCTCGAAGAGGAAATGGATTTTTTCTTTTCCAGCTTCTTTGGAAGTTCCTATCCGAATCTCTATCGACATGAACTTTACTGGAAACCTCCGACCGATGTATATGAAACTGAATCGAACCTTGTCGTCACCATCGAACTGGCACAAATCGATCCGAAAGAGGTGAACATCTCGCTTCAGGAAAATGTTCTCTACATCAGGGGAATACGAAAAGCGGTTCCCTCTTCGGAAAAACGGCGGTATCATAAAATGGAAATCAATTATGGTCCTTTTGAGCGGCGTATCATCATTCCCCAGGAAATTGATATGGACAAATTGACTGCATCCTACGACAACGGGTTCCTGGAAATACGGCTTCCCAAAAAACAAAATCTGTCAAACACTGTGATCAATATTGAGGTCGAATAGAAAAAATGGATGAAAAGAACAAACAAAACCAGAAAGCACAGCATGTTGCCGACGAATTCAGCGATCTGCCTGATATCCCTCTGGAGCTACCCATCCTGCCAATGAACAATATCCTGATTTTTCCCAATATTGTCGCACCCATGATCATTAATGAAGAAAAACAGATCAGTGTCATCAACGAAGCGTTGAGCGACCGGAAAATTGTCGGTCTGTTTGCGCAAAAAACCAAAAAGTTGAGCGAACAAAGTGATGCGCTCTACGATGTGGGAACCGCAGTTTTTATCCTCAAAATGTTCCGTATTCCCGACGGCAACATGGGATTGATGGTTCAGGGACTGTCCCGTATCCGTTTGGAAAGCATCACGCAAACCGATCCCTTCATGAAGGGGAAAATACGAATCATTCCCGAAGACAAATCCCGTTCTGTGAAAACAGAAGCCTTGCTGAGGGAAGTCACCGAAATTTTTCAGCAGATCGTCTCCCTTTCTCCGTTCCTTCCCGATGAACTGGGGCAGGCCATTCAAAATGTGGATAGCCCTACTCGTCTGGCCGATTTCATCGCTTCGAACCTGAAATTCGACTTGGAAGAGCGTCAATCCATTCTCGAAACACTGAACGTAGAGAACCGGTTGATCAAACTCCTTACTCTGCTGAACCACGAACTGGAACTGCTGAAACTCGGAAACAAAATTCAGGCCGAAGTGAAAGACAAAATCGAAGACAGCCAGAAAGAATATTTTCTGCGCGAACAGATGAAGGCCATCCAAAAAGAATTAGGCGAAAAAGACGAACGCACAACCGAGGTCGAGGAGTTGAAAAAGAAAATCGATGCGGCCGGCATGAGCGAAGAAGCGAAACAGACCGCGGAAAAAGAACTTGACCGTCTTTCCAAAATGCCGCCCCAGGCAGCCGAATACACGGTATCGAGAACCTATCTTGATTGGCTGGTCAGCATTCCGTGGGCCAAAAATACAAAAGACGAAATTGACGTGGCCCGTGCCAAAGAGATTCTGGATGAGGATCATTTCGATCTGACCGATGTGAAGGATCGTATTCTGGAATTTCTCGCGGTACGAAAATTGAAGGCCAGTTCCAAGGGTCCGATTCTCTGTTTTGTCGGCCCTCCAGGCGTGGGGAAAACCTCTCTGGGCCGTTCCATAGCCCGGGCCATGGGACGGAAATTTGTCAGATACTCACTCGGGGGCATGCGGGATGAAGCTGAAATTCGTGGGCACCGTCGAACCTATATCGGTTCTCTTCCCGGACGAATCATCCAAGGGATGAAAAAAGCCGGTTCGAACAATCCGGTTTTCATGTTAGATGAAATCGATAAAGTGGGAACGGATTTCAGGGGAGATCCGGCTTCTGCCCTGCTCGAAGTACTTGACCCGGAGCAGAACGCTGGATTTTCGGATCACTATCTCGAAGTGGCCTTCGATCTCTCCAAAGTCATGTTCATCACCACTGCCAATGTGCTCGATACGATTCCGCGTCCACTCCTGGACCGAATGGAAGTCTTGCGGCTTCCGGGATACATTCAGGAAGATAAATTAGAGATCGCGAAACGGTATCTCGTTCCCCGACAGATGGATGAAAACGGACTAAAAAAAAGACAGATTCGCTTTACGGACAAAGCTATAAAAAAGATCATTTCCGAATACACGCGAGAGGCCGGTGTTCGGAATCTCGAACGCGAAATCGGATCGTGCTGCCGGAAAGTCGCCCGCTGGATTGCCGAAGGCAAAGAAAAAAATGTGACCGTCGATCCGGATCAGGTCGTCAATCTGCTGGGACAGAGGAAATTCTTTTCGGAAATGGCCCAGTATAAAGATGAAATCGGAATCGCCACAGGGCTGGCCTGGACACCCGTGGGCGGCGAAATTCTATTTGTTGAAGCCACGGCCATGCCGGGTGGAAAAGGGTTGGTGCTGACAGGCCAGTTGGGGGATGTCATGAAGGAATCGGCCCAAGCCGCGCTTTCGTTTATCCGTTCCAGAGCGAAAAGCCTGAACATCCCCGAGGATTTTTTCCAGAAACAGGATATTCATATCCACGTGCCCGAAGGAGCCACACCCAAAGACGGTCCGTCAGCAGGCGTGACATTGGCCACGGCGCTGACTTCTCTTTTAACGGAGAGACCGGTAAGGCACGACTTCGCTATGACAGGAGAAATCACATTGCGCGGGAAAGTGTTGCCCGTTGGCGGCATTAAGGAAAAAGTGCTGGCTGCCGCGCGGGCCGGAATCAAAAAGATCATCATACCCAAGCTGAATGAAAAAGATCTGGACGAGATTCCTGAACATATCCGAAACAAGATGAGCTTCACATTTGTCGAATGGCTCAGTGAAGTATTCGATCTTGCATTAATTCCTGCCCCAAAACGTCTGGCAAATAAAAAAATAAATGCATAAAAATACGGATCGGGCAATTCAAGAGAAAAACATGAAAGAGATTTTAAAGAAACTTGGCATCGAAAAAATCAATCCTGGTGGATTTTATGGTGATTGGCTGTCCGGTACTGGAGGAGAGGTGCTCGAATCTCGTTCCCCCATAGACGGCCAGATCATCGCCAGTGTAAGTGAGATTTCGGATTCCGAATACGAAAAAGTCATTGAAAAAGCCCAGCATTCTTTTTTGGAATGGCGCACAGTGCCGGCGCCAAAACGGGGCGAAGTGGTGCGTCAGATCGCTGCGGCATTGAGAGAATACAAAAAAGAACTGGGGGCGCTGGTCACCTATGAGATGGGAAAAATCCGAGCCGAAGGCGAGGGGGAAGTTCAGGAAATGATCGATGTCGCGGATTTTGCGGTCGGGCTCTCCCGCCAGCTCTGCGGCAAAACCATGCACAGCGAGCGTCCCTCACACCGCATGTACGAGCAGTACCATCCTCTGGGTGTGGTCGGCGTAATCACGGCCTTCAATTTTCCCGTGGCCGTCTGGAGCTGGAATGCCATGATCGCCCTGGTATGCGGAGACGCCGTAATCTGGAAACCGTCCAGCCAGGTGTCGCTGACCGCCATTGCCTGCATCAAAATTGCGGATCGGGTCTTGAAAGCCAATCACGCTCCGGAAGGGCTGCTGGGACTGCTCATTGGAAAAGGTGCCATCGTCGGAACGAAACTCGTCGAAGACCGTCGGATCCCATTGATCAGTTTTACGGGAAGCACGGTTCAGGGAAAGAAAATCGGTGCCATCGTGGGCGGACGTCTCGGCCGGACGATTCTCGAACTTGGCGGCAATAACGCCATCATCGTTTCCGAGAACGCCGATCTCGACATGGCGGTACGAACGATCCTTTTCGGCGCGGTCGGAACCGCGGGCCAGCGCTGCACCACAACGCGGAGAATCATTGTTCAGGAAAACGTGTACGACGATGTCCTGAAGCGTTTGATCAAATCCTATCAAAGCATCCGGATCGGCAATCCGCTCGAAGAGGGTATTCTGATGGGGCCGCTGGTCAACCGGACGGCCGTTGAAGATATGATGCGTGCATTGAAGTCCATCAAAAAGCAGGGAGGCAAAGTGGTATACGGCGGAAAGGAACTCGAGGAGTATCCCTCGGACTGCTATGTCTCCCCCTGTATTGTCGAAGCGAATAACGAAATGTCAATCGTCCAGGAAGAGACATTCGCGCCGATTCTTTATATCCTCAAATACAAAACCATAGAAGAAGCCATTGCCATTCATAACGATGTGCCGCAGGGACTTTCCTCGGCGATCTTTACCCAAAATTTGCGCGAAGCCGAAACCTTCCTTTCTTGCAGGGGAAGCGACTGCGGTATCGCCAATGTAAACATCAGCACTTCGGGAGCGGAAATCGGAGGCGCATTCGGTGGAGAAAAGGAAACCGGCGGAGGCAGAGAATCCGGGTCCGACGCATGGAAACAGTATATGCGCCGTCAAACCTGCACGATCAACTGGTCCGATGATTTGCCCCTGGCCCAGGGCATTCAGTTCGGAGAATAAGTCAGAGGTGAAGACAAATAAAAATCTAAATTTAATCTTGATTCACTGCAGAGAACTAATTCAATAAATCGTAGTTGAAATAATTCCAGAAAAACTAAAATGAAAAAAACCATTAAAAAACTATTGTACACCCGCTGGCTGCAGGGTTTCGAATAAATCACCCTTCCTGTAAATTTAATCCATGTATTGCATCATCAACCAATTCAGGGAGTTTTTATGAATCCAAGACGCATACTCATCATGGGAGCTGCTGGAAGGGATTTTCACAATTTTAATGTCTGCTTTAGAGATAACAAAGAGGTTGAAGTTGTTGCTTTTACGGCAACTCAGATTCCCAATATCGAAAGAAGAATTTATCCGCCAGAATTGGCCGGGAAAAGCTATCCGAAAGGAATTCCGATATATTCAGAAGATCAATTGACTTCTCTGATTCGGGAAAAACAGATCGATGAAGTGATTTTTGCTTACAGTGATATTTCTCACGAGTATGTGATGCACCGTGCCTCTATGGTCATGAGCGCAGGTGCGGACTTTAAAATGCTGGGTCCAAAATCCACACTGCTCGAATCGAAGGCGCCTGTTATCGCTGTGTGCGCGGTTCGAACCGGTTGCGGAAAAAGCCAGACGACAAGGCGTGTCGGCCAGATACTCAGGGAAAAAGGGAGGCGTGTGGTGGTGGTACGTCACCCCATGCCCTATGGGGATTTGGCCAAACAAAAAGTGCAGAGGTTCAAAAGATATACCGATCTCGATACCCATCGGTGTACCATTGAAGAACGTGAGGAATACGAACCGCATCTCGATATGGGAAATATCGTCTATGCGGGTATCGATTATCAGGCGATCCTGACACAGGCCGAGGAGGAAGCTGAACTTATTCTCTGGGACGGCGGCAACAACGATATGCCATTCTTTAAACCCGATCTGCTTATCGTGGTCGTCGATCCCCACCGGCCGGGGCATGAATTGAACTATTTCCCGGGAGAAATCAATTTCAGAATGGCCGATGTGATCATGATCAACAAAATCGATACGGCAGAAGAAGAAAATATCGCTGTACTGAGAAAAAACATTCGGGAAACCAATCCAAAAGCGGTTGTCATCGATGCGGCCTCTCCGTTGACAGTAAATCATCCCGAGCTGATTCGGAACAAACGAGCCCTCGTGGTCGAAGACGGCCCCACATTGACACACGGTGGGATGAAATTCGGAGCAGGTTTTATCGCGGCACAAAAAAACGGAGCCTCGGAGATCGTGAATCCCCGTCCCTGGGCGAAGGGATCGATCGCCAAAACATTTGTCAAATATCCTGGAATCGGCACGCTCCTTCCCGCGATGGGATACGATGAAGCCCAGATTCATGATCTGGAAGAAACAATCAACGCGGTGGACTGCGATGTCGTGGTGATCGGAACACCCATCGATCTATCTAAAATTATGAGAATCGACAAACCGGCCGTACGTGTGCGGTAGCACCTTGATGAAATTGGAGAACCGAATCTGGAAGCTGTCGTCAAATCATTCTAAATGAGCAAAACACGTCGTAA
>CAZIAH010000111.1:0-11917 GCA_964537715.1 uncultured bacterium
TTGAAAAAAAGTTCATTTTTTACAAAGTTACTTTATTTGTGAGTCAATCCGTCCTACTTTTCTACTTTATTATTATTCGAATTTCACTTGATTTCTTAAAACAATTATAGTATGTTAAATCTATTCTTGCACCTGAGACCACGCCTCTAACGAAAACACCTGCGGATTATCCGACTGCGAAAATAGACTGAGAGATTTCTGTAAAAGTATCAAGGCAAAACGTTGACATATATAATTAGATACCACAGATGTTCCGAATAATGTATGGTTATATGGTTAAAATCAACGGAAGGTAACAAATGTCTGATATTTGGTTTAAACTAAACTATCGGGAGAATGTAAACGAAAAATATGAGATTGTTGTGTATCAATGTGGGCAAGATACAAATAGTCTTTCAATAGATATTGCGCCATACAGGGATGATAAGATATTGGGAGACTTTAAATTTAGAATCTCACATTTTTGGCTATTCACTAACTTTAATGTGAGTGAAAATCGTGCTAGCTATTTACATAGAAAGGCAAGAAAATTAATAGAAAATATGATACGGGATATGTTATTTGAAGAAAAAATAGCTGGTGTACTCGGAAGAACAATAGATTTCCAGGACTTGAAGGAAAACTATAGAAGTAGAATATTTAAAAATGATAACGGAGAACTTGATTATAGAAGAGAAGCACGGATTATTGCCGCAGAAAATAAAATTGCACGACAAATAGTGCTTGAACAACTCTTTCTATTTCAAAACCAAGTTGGTGGTCCTGTTGATCGTTCACTCTTAAAAGAAAGATGTGCTTATTACCCTAATACAGTAACTAATGCAATTACAACTTTAAAATCAAAAGGATTTATTGAAGACTATGATGGTTACCATTTAACATATCCTGGCTCTATGTATATTGAAGAAAGAATATTATCACCATTTAAAAATAAGATTTTTCTCATTGCAGCATGCAATGATATTGTTTATCGGCTTATTGATAAAGTATATAGGCCAGCAGTTAAAGAACTAGGTTATACACTGATTTTTCAGGAACAAAGTGAACCAAAAGGATCAATACATGAGGACATATGGAATTACATAAATCATTGTAGAATCATTCTTTGTGATTTGTCATACAAACGGCCAAATTGTTTTATTGAATATGGTTATGCTCTAGCAAAAGAAAAGCATATAATTCTATGTGTGGAAGAAAATGAAGGTAAGACTAAAGACGGTTATATAAGAGTTCCATTTGATACACAAAATCAAAAATACTCTTTCTGGAAAAAGGAATGGTTTGATAATGGAGAAGAAAGTGAGTTAGAAAAATATAAAAATGAGATTCAAGAAAGAGTACAAATGAAAATACAAATTATTGAGCTTGAAGAAGAAATAATCTGATTTAAGAGCTACAGCAATTCATTATTTTATAGGTATTAAAACCACATAACACAAGTTTGGTGAGGGACGTGCCCGTCACATTCAAATCACTTCCAGTACTTCACGCTTCACCCAGCCTGCTTTTCGATCCGGTAGGATGATTTCGACCCAGTCGCCTTTCGTCTGATCGATGCGCACTTTAGTGCCCTCATGCAGTGAGAACACTTCGGTTCCTCCGATTTCGGCCGGTGCGCTCATGATATCGACTTTGTCGTCCATAATTACAGCTTCAATTTTGTTTCTGCGTTCCGCGATCTGGCCGATCAGCGCCAGTCCAAAAACCGCAAAGAAAATACCGAAAACGATCATCATTCGCATCGAAACCACGCGCAGCACGATTCTTCTTCCAACGATCCACCCGATTAAAAAGAACATGGTCAAAAGATAACAGCCGGCCACGACCCAGAGAAGGATATTCCGGGGAATCAGATGAATGATAAAATCCCGGATGCTGAAAAGAATAAACTGGGAAGGTTCTTCGATTTTATCTACCACGGAGAGATTGGCCAGAGCCAGATTTTCCTTGAGATCTTCGTCACCGGGCATGAGCCGCTGCGCCCGTTCGTAATAAAGAATGGCCTTGCCGATATTTCCCAATTTGTAGTAACAGTTGCCCATGTTGTAATACAACGGCCCGCTCTCATATTTCAGATCGAGGATTTTTTGGTAGGATGCGAGCGCCTCGCTGTACTGCTGATTTTGAAAATACTGGTTCCCCTGTTCGAACAGATGTTGTTTTTCATCGGCGAACAGACAGATGTTCAGGAACAAAAAAATCGGGATAAGAAATCGAAATAGAATTTTTAGTTCAAACCGACGCATTTTGATTCCATTCCTTTTCATTTTCAGGCAAGCTCTCTGTCGATGCTGGTGATGGCCTGTTCCGCCTGTCTCAAAACCGTTTTCATTTCGGTTTCATCGGATTCCAGAGGTGCAAAACGTTTCATGTCACAGGTTTTCAAACAATCGAAAAAAGTATTCACGGTTTCATCACGAACGCCCCGTTTGAGAAGTCGCGTCTTGACCTCATCGCTGATCATGCCCGCCTCGGCGATGTTGAGCCGATTACCGAGATAACCGGACAGGGCCCGGTCCACTTCAGCATAGAATTCCTTCTGACTCTCCTGCTTGAGCAAGCTCCTCGCTTTGGAAAGATTTTTCCGGGCGGCTGGACTGGCCATTCTTCTTCTGGCGTACGCCACATCCCCCTCGAGCCGGTTCAGATGACTGCGGACCATCACGGCCCCACAGATAAAAAAGAGAGGCAGCATCAAAGTCAGCCAGAAAATGAAATTCTGATTCAACCGTTTTCCCAATTTTTGAAATTGTGGCTTTGCGGTTTTGATAAACCGGATGTCCCGGCCGATCAATTTCACTTCCTCTTTGGAAAGACCAGTATGCGCCACAGAAAAAGTTTCGTCCCCTTTGGAAACCTGGATCGTCAGTTCTTTGGTTTTTGCAGTTTTATACATTTTTGCGGAAGGATCGAAATAGGTCAGTTCCACTGGTTTGATTTTTTGAAGACCGGGAGTTCGCGGAACGA
This sequence comes from uncultured bacterium, assembly GCA_964537715.1. Lineage (GTDB taxonomy): Bacteria > Zhuqueibacterota > QNDG01 > QNDG01 > DSAB01 > CAZTZL01. The sequence goes on from CAZIAH010000111.1 coordinate 2,968, forward strand.
GCACATATTCGTATGTTTTGCTTCCGGAAATGACATCTCCCTGCCGGTTGACCTGATCCGAGACCTTTGGAGGATAAACCTCGAAATCCGAAGAAAATTGAATATTGGGTTCGGGCAGGGTTCGCAGGTTGCCCGTCCCTTTGATGCGGAATGTATAAGTGATTGCTTCGTTCGTTTTCGCGCTGGTTTTATCCACGGTTCCGGTGACCGTGAACTTTCCGACAATCCCTGAAAATGAATCGGGTTTCCCCTGCTCGGGCAAAGGCAGCACCTCGATCCAGACGGGTTTGGATTGAATCGTCTGCTTCACAGTGCGTCCGAAAAAGGGATCGTTGAAAAAGTCGTCGAATATATCCCGCGATCTCTGCGTGGCGCGCACCTCGCAGTCGATAATCATCGGATCGATCGTCTTGGTTCCGGCAGACATTGGAAAGACGGCCATTTTTTTCAATACGGCCACAGTATATCTTTTTCCTTCAAGCACCTCGTTATAGGTCTGTGGTTGCCGGGGAAGCGGAAATTCTTCCGCCCAGAAACCGGCCGTGGTCGGAACCTTATTGTATCCAAAGGAAGTAACATTAACCCGCGTGTAAAGTTTATAGGTCAAAATAACGGGTTCGTTTTGATACACCCGTTTTTTGCTGACATTCACCCGGAGGAACAGATCGCCTTCCGCGGTTCCGGTTCCTTGAACAGTTTGAGGTTGTTTCTGGGAAGGAGTCTGTGCAGTTGCCGTCTGTTGAATTTCGATGGGAATGGGATTACTCTGATAGACTTTATCTTTTTGAGTGACCTTTACACTGCCGATTTCAAATTTTCCCACGGCACTGGCCTGAAAATGATAGGTCAATGTTTTGGAAACCGACATCTTTCCGTTAATGAACTGAATATTCTGAGACGATCCGCTGCCGAGATAGGCGGCAAAAGCGTTCATATCTGGGAGTTCGGGGTCAGCCGAGCCGGCGCCTTTACCGGACAACTGTACATTCAGTGTAAACTGTTGTCCGAGACCAATCACAGTCTTGTCTACAAAGGCCTCTACGGTCAGAGCATCCGCCGCTTGAAGAGTAAAAGCTCCAAACAGAAAAATGAGAAAGGATATTTTTGTGATAGTTCTGGATGTCATTTTTCTATTATCGATTATTATGTTCTTTCAAGAGTTTTTAAAAATTATTCAATTATTGACAAACATGCAATATTTTAAAATTGTCTCAATCAATAACTCCGGAGCTGTATCAAAAGTCCCCAAAACGTCTTTGCGAGCATTTTTATGCAAAGCAATCCCATAAATTTTGAGTGTTAACTATAAGATTACCACGTCGCTCCGCTCCTCGCAATGACATAAAATAGACTTTTAATATAGAGCCCCATAGCAAAGACAATTTTCTATATTCGTTACTCTACCAATCCTTCTCGACACGCATCCTGCCCGAGGCCTGCGCTTGTTTCTTTTTCATCTCCTCCTGATTTTCCTTCAAGGCTTCAAGAAGCTGTTCGGCCTCTTTCTTACTCATCTCTTTTTTCTTTTCCTGTTGCTGAGCCTGTTTTTGTTGCTGCTGTTCCTGCTGTTTCTCCTGTTGTTTCTTATCTTGATCTTTCTTATTTTGATCCTGTTTCTGTTGATTCTTCTGCTGGTTTTGTTGCTGCTGCTGTTGCTGATCCTGCGGTTGCTGCTGAGCGTTTTCCTTCATCTTGTTTCTGACGAATTCCAAATTAAACTTTGCATCCTCGTCATCCGGATTAAGCTTCAAAGCTTGTTCGTAGGCAAGAATACTTTCCGGCAGTTTTTGACTTCGGTACAGCGCATTCCCCAGATTATAATAGGCCTGCGACTGCATCATCGGATCATCCGTATCGAGAGATTTCTGATAAGATTCTAACGATTTTTCATAATTGTTCTTTTTATAAAGCACATCACCCACATTGAACTGGATCAAAGGAGAACTGGGATTTTCTAAAAGCGCATCCTGATACTTGTTGCTGGCCGCGTCATATTTCTCTTCGGAATAAAGTTGATTCCCTTCAATCACCTTTTTCCGTCCGGCCTGCGCGAAAAGGAACAACGGCAGCATCACGAAAATAATAATATTCAAACCTGATTTTTTCATAAAGACTTCATCCACTCTTCCAAAATTTCCGATGCATCCCGGACAAACTTCGGACACATTTCGGTGAACACACCTTCTTTCCGGGCTTTCGCAATTCCTTCAGGAGTGCTGATATCCATCCCGATTAAATCCCGGCAAAGTATGGAATGATTCTTTTTCTTGAATTTCTTAAGAAACTCACGGGTAATCCGATAAGCTCCTTCTTTGGACTCGAGATTTTCGATATCGAAATTTCCGTGCCCCAGTCCTAAAACCATGACCGCTCCGGAGACTGCACCGCAAACTTCCCCCATTGCGGCGATCCCTCCGCCAAAAGGGGCTGTCAATTTGATAGCGGTTTCGCGGTCCAATCCAAAGTTTTGACAGTAAGTGGAAAAAACGGCCTGGGCACAGTTGTATCCCTGTTTAAATGTTTGGACTGCATTTTCGACTTGATTCATCGATACCCCTTAAAGAAAAATTGCATACCATTATTTTACGTAAACCTGTTACCATTGGTTCTGCCCGGATTGATTAGCCGAATCTTCCGGTCCAGCTCTTTTTAATCCGTCGCCGTTCGGGAATAAAGACTTCCAGTACAAGAAGAAAGAGAGCCATTCCTAATAAAATCTGAAAACGGTCTTCAAACTGGGCGAATTGCTGGGACGCCAGTGCCTTTTTCTCCATCTTCAGAATATCATCGTAAATCTTGTCGAGCTCCACTTCGCCCGGTGAAGCACGATAATATTTGCCTCCGGTCTCCAGGGCAATTTTCTCCAATGTGAGTTCATCCAACTTGGTCATCACGACTTCACCATTCCGGTCTTTTTTAAATCCCGTTCGATTTCCCCGGCTGTCCTGAAGCGGAATGGGAACGCCCTTGAGCGAACCGATCCCCACGCTGTAAATGACAACACCTTCTTTGGCTGCTGCCTTGGCCATGTCCAGTGGTTTGCCGATGTGATCTTCACCATCGGTGATGAGAATGAGCACTTTGTGCTTCCGTTCTTTTTCGACAAAAGAGTCTATTGCTTTTTGAATAGCCTCGCCGATTGCTGTTCCCGGAACAGGGATAAGATCCGGTTCGATAATGTCGAGAAACATTTTGGTAGCGCCGTAATCCAGCGTGAGCGGACACTGCACGAACGCCTTTCCTGCAAAAGCGATAAGTCCGATTCGGTCTCCCTGGAGCTTATCGATCAGCGAACTGATTTCGTGCTTGGCCTTTTCCAGACGGCTCGGTTGAATATCCTGAGCCGTCATGGAAAGAGAAACGTCCAGCGCAATTATGATGTCCTGCCCCTCCCGTTTGACGGTCTGAAGCTTGGTACCGAGCTGCGGCCTGGCTAGTGCCAGCACAAGCAACCCAATGGCCACGATTATCAAAACAGTTTTCCAGACCCGACGCTTTTCGCTAACCGACTGCGTCAATTTCTCGACTAGAGCCAAGTTGCCAAAAATCGCCAGCGCCTTCTTTCTCTGACGAAACGCGTAAATAAAGAAAACGATCAGCACCGGAATCAGCAGCAGCAAATAGAGCAAATGTGGATAAGCAAATCGAAACATAAAAATATATCCAAATAAATTAAATTTAAACACCACTTACCATTTCCCCCTTGAGGGGGAAAAAGAAAGGGGGTGTATTTTATGGTATTTTCCTGAATCGGGTATTCGCTAAAACAATCTCGCCGATAAAGAGAAAAAGCGCTGCTCCCAAAAAATAAATGAAAAGTTCTGAATAACGTGTATATTCTTTCACTTTGATTTCTGTCTTCTCCATCCCGTCGATCTCTTTGTAAATTTTTTCAAGGCTCTGCCGGTCCGTGGCCCTAAAGTACGCTCCGCCAGTCAGATCCGCGATCTTGTGCAGGGTCGCCTCATCGACATCGACCTGCATAGGTACATACCGTCTCCCGAAATAGGGATCGTTCACAGGATAGAGTGCCGTGCCCCGGGTCCCCGCACCGATGGTGTAGACTTTAATGTCAAACGCCTGTGCGGCCTGAGCTGCTGTAATCGGATCGATTTCACCGCGGTTATTCCGACCGTCTGTCAGTAAAATAATGACTTTGGATTTTGCTTCGCTGTTCCGGAGCCGGTTGACTGCAGTGGCCAGTCCCATGCCCATGGCCGTTCCATCTTCAATCATTCCGACTTTAATCTGATCGAGAAAATTGAGGAGAATCCCGTAATCGATGGTCAGGGGGCACTGGGTGAACGCCTGGCCGGCAAAAACCACCATACCGATCCGGTCGTTTTTTCGCCCCTTGATAAATTCGGCCGCAACTTGTTTCGTGGCCTCCACCCGGTTGGGCTTGATATCTTCAGCCAGCATTGAACTGGAAACATCCATGGCAAGCACGATATCGATGCCCTGCGTGAGCACTTCTTCTCCCTTGACCCCGGACTGTGGCCGGGCAAAAGCAAGAATAAGCAGACTTAAGACAAGAAGCCGGAGAACAAATAGAATATGACGGGCTCTGACAGCCGACACTCGGTGCACATTCTTGATGACCGAGAGTTGCGAAAATCGCAGTGTCGCTCCCTTGCCCTTTTGTTTTTGGAAATACCACCAGCCGATTAGGGGAATCAATACAAGTAAAAATAAGAAATAAATATTAGCAAATCGAAAAAGCATAACTATTTTTCTTCCCCTTCAACCGGAATTTCCAGTGATCCCCGATCTTCCGGTTTCTCTTCGACACTGACAGTTTCCAATGTTTCGTCCTGATTCTCCTGAGGTGGCTCATCCATCTCGACAACCGGTTCCTCAATCACTACTTTTGTGCGATGGACAATATCGTAGGCCATCTCTAAAATCTCGCGGTTTTGATTCTCAGAAGGAATCACCTTGGCGAATTTGACGAGATCACACCGATTTAAAAAGTCTGAAAAATATTGAAAATCTTCCTCGGGAATTTCTGCACTGGATAGTCCCTCTAACACCTCGGTCGTCGTCATTTCCATAGCGATGATAAAATACCGGCCTTCTATGTACTGCCGGATGATTTCTGAAACTTCGATATAATACTGCTTGATTTCTCCTTTTTCAAGAAGATCGGAATCCCGAAGCTGATCGAGTCGTTCCAGAGCGACCTCATGGGGCGGTCTCGGCGGAATTTCCCGCACTGGCAGCAATCCCTTACCCTGTTTTTTACGGCGATAAATCCAATAACCCAATCCGGCCAGAACGATTACTCCCAGGCCCAGAGCAAACCACCGAAGAGTCAGCCACCAGTTTCGTGGAATTTCTACCGGCGGTTTAATGTCGCGGATATCGCCCGCCTCGCTTGCCTTGACGCTTTCCACCACGATTTTGATCTTTTCGGTTGTGAGTGCCTTGGCTGTGGAATCTCCAGGTGTGTAATAGGATACAGTGAGCGGCGGGATTTCAAACTCTCCGGTAAAGAATGTTGAAATAATATAATCGACCTGGGAAACAATCTGACCTTTCTCTTTTTTGGGATCATGCACCTGATAGTCGCGTATATCAAATCCGCCGAGATTGGCGCCCAGACCGGGCATTTCGACACGGATATCTTTATCGTGGGTCACCGTGACCGTATAGGTAATCAGATCCCCGATCCGAATCCGGGCCTTGTCCACACTGGAAGCAATCGAAATCGGTTCTTCCTGCGCCCATCCGGAAACACAGGCCAGAAAAATCAAAATGAGAAAAATATTTTTATGACTAGTTTTCATATCTTAGTTCTTAGTTTACAGTTTACAGCCTCCGGTTTCCAATCCCCAGTCTCCAATCCCCAGTCCCAGTTTTTCATGTTCCCCGTCTTCCTCATTTAACCAAATCGTCATAGATCTCCACTTTCTCGGTCCGCATCATCCGGTCGAGCAGATCGTCATAGGCTTTCTGCTGTTTCTCGTGGACCAGATCTTCGGCCACCTCTTTCTGGACCTCCTGGAAAAACTTATGGCGTTTTATCTTGCCCTTGTCATCTTTCACGACATATTTGTCCTTGTTGGCCTTAAAATAAAGCTCGACATCTTCCGGAGTGACCTGAACCTGGCTGGCAATTTCATCCTGGAGATACTTCTGAACCATCAGGCTCTTCTTGGCCTGAAAAGTTCCCTCGATGACGTCCTTGTCTTTGTCCAGTTCTTTTCTTTTTGCGGCATCATAAAAAAGTTCCGTGGCAATATACTGCTTGAGGAAATCGACCTTGGCCTTTTTACTGTCCAGCTGGGAGCGAACGTAATCGGGAAGTTGATCGATGTGGTATTTCAAATCACCCGAAGTAATTTTTTCATCCCCGATTTTTGCAATGACGGTTCCGGGATGAGAAGACTGTAATTTCCCCGGTTCCAGAATAGCCGCTTCATCCAGCGCCTGTTTGGCATCGGTGGAACGTTGCAGCCGTTCGAGACAGGCCACAATGCGTTTATCCACCTGTGGCTGTACCGCGCTTCCCGGAAACACATGCTTGATTTTGAGATAGACAGCCAGTGCATTTTCGTAATCGTGCAGTCGGTCAAAATAAATATTGGCGATCACAAAATTGATATTGGCCTGCTGTTCCTCGTCCACAGGGTAAAGATCGAGATACTTTTCATATTCATGAACTGCCTGGGAATAGAGTTCCCGGTTGTACAACGCGTTGGCATATTCCCGGATTTTATCGCCACTGATGTTTGGTTTTTTTTGATTCGAACATCCCGAAAAAATAATAAGAATCAAAACAGAAAGAATCCAAAAAGAATAATTTCGCCTGTTCATTTTCATTCACCTCTCTATCGAAAACGCCTTGCCCGTATTCTGAAAAATTTAATCAGCGGTTCAATGTAGGATTGATCCGTGCGGATGTCGATCGAATCCACATTCATCGACTTGAACAGCTTTTCCCTCTGTGTCATGGCATCCGAGGTTTCCCTGGCGAAGAGCTGCCGGATCTGGCTGTTGGACGTATCGAGCAGAATGTCCTCCCCTGTCTCCGCATCTTCGAGTTCGATATACCCGATATTGGGCAATTCCAGTTCCCGCGGATCGACCATGTGAATCGCCACCATATCGTGCCGTTTGTTGGCAATCCGCATGGCCTGTTCATAATCTTTGGACATAAAATCGGAAACGAGAAAAACCACACTTCTCCTCCGAATTACCCGGCTAAGATATTCCAATGCCATGCCGATGTCGGTCCTTTTTTCTTCCGGCTTGAAATAGAGCAGTTCCCGAAGCACCCGGAGCACATGGCTCTTTCCCTTGCGGGGAGCAATGAATTTCTCGACTTTATCCGTAAAGATGATCAGTCCGACTTTATCATTATTCTTGATGGCCGAAAATGCCAGGAGAGCACAAATCTCGATAGCGATTTCGCCTTTCATCCGCTCGAATGTACCAAACTCCCCGGAAGAACTCGCATCGACCATGAGCATCACAGTCAGTTCGCGTTCCTCTTCAAAAATCTTGACGAAAGGATGTCCGTAGCGCGCGGTGACATTCCAGTCAATCGTACGAATGTCGTCTCCGATCTGGTATTCCCGAACTTCGGAAAACTCCATACCCCGACCTTTGAACACGGAATGGTACTCACCGGAAAACACATCGTTGACCAGACCACGTGTCGTAATTTCGATTCGCCGGACTTTTTTAAGTATCTCTTTTGGGATCATTTTTTCTCATAGTTTTTTTAGTTATTAGTAAAAAAATAAATTTAAATATTGAGAGTGTCTCTATAAGAAGAAAACAACGTTTGATTTACTTACTAAAAACTAATAACTAATAGCTCATTATGGCACTTCAATCTTATTCAGAACCTTGCGAACCACATCCTCGGCGCTGACCTCCTCGGCCTCTGCTTCATAGGTTACGATAACGCGGTGTCGAAGCACGTCCATACCGACGGCCCGGACATCCTCGGGAGTGACGTATCCCCGTTGCTTGAGAAACGCATGGGCTCTGGCGGTCTTGGCTAAATAGATTGAGGCTCTCGGTGACGCACCGTAAGAGATGAGTTCCTGCAGATCCTCGAGACTATAGGATTTGGGTTCCCGTGTGGCAAAAACGATATCAACAATGTACTGCTCGATCTTGGGATCCATGTAAATCTCTTCAACCACGTCCCTCGCCTTGATAATATCTTTCGGGGCAACCACGGGATTAACCGACGGTTCGGGTCCCTTGGCCATCCGCCGCATGATCTCCAGTTCCTCTTCCTGGGAAGGATAACCGATGGAAAGTTTCAGCATGAACCGGTCGACCTGGGCTTCCGGCAGCGGATAGGTGCCTTCCTGTTCGATGGGATTTTGGGTGGCGAGTACGAGAAACGGATCATCCAGAGCAAAGGTGTTCTCGCCAATTGTGACAGTATGTTCCTGCATGGCTTCCAAAAGCGCCGACTGCACTTTCGCTGGAGACCGGTTGATTTCATCGGCTAAAATAATATTGGAAAAGATAGGCCCTTTTTTCGTCTGGAATTTTCCATTCTTCTGGTCGTAGATCAGCGTACCGACCAGATCAGCGGGCAAAAGATCGGGCGTAAACTGAATGCGCTGAAACTTGGTCTGAATTGTGGACGAGAGTGTCCGGACGGTCATGGTTTTGGCCAGACCCGGAACGCCTTCCAGAAGCACATGTCCGTTGGACAAGAGACCGATCAGAAGACGTTCGATCATGTATTTCTGGCCCACGATGACCTTACCGATTTCATCCGTAATTTTCTGAACAAAAACACTTTCGTTCTGAATCTTCTTGTGAATGGCTTCAATCGTCTTGTCCATCTATCCTCCTGTGTTTCCAATCTCCATGGATTCGCCGGTTATTTTCCGCGTATATTCCATTTTTTCCGTTTCTTGGACTGCTCCGCTTCCTGCAACAGCGCTTCCCTCGCCTGGGTCAGATGGGATTCCAG
>CAZIAH010000112.1:0-11690 GCA_964537715.1 uncultured bacterium
GTCAATGACCGGGATGCTGCCGAATCGTTGCTCGAACATAAAACCGTACTCGGTTCCTATCACCACTCCATTTTCTACATTCAGAAATACATCGAAAAACAGGGACGTGACATCCGGAGTTTCGTGGTCGGCGACGAATGCATCGCAGCCATCTACCGGACGTCCGGTCACTGGATCACCAATACAGCCAGAGGAGGTGTCGCCACCAATTGTCCGGTCACGGACGAAATCAGCCAACTTTCTCTAATGGCTGCCAAAGCCGTGGGCGGAGGCATTGTGGCCATCGACCTTTTCGAAACCGGCGAGGGGCTTCTTGTCAATGAAGTGAATTATACGATGGAATTCAAAAACAGTATCACGACCACCGGTGTGGATATTCCCGGCAAAATTGTCGATTACGTTCTGAAAATCGCCAGAGGAGAAGCGTGATGAGTCAGATCCAAGTTTCCATTATCGGAGGATCGGGCTACACCGGAGGAGAACTTCTTCGCCTTCTTCTTTTTCATCCCGATGTGAAAATCAATCAGGTGACCTCAGAACGATTCATCGGAAAGTCAGTTTATAAAATCCATCCCAATCTTCGAAAACAGACCGATTTGAAATTCGACTCGCAGTCCGAAATCAAACCCTGCGACTTGATCTTTCTCTGCATGCCCCACGGCTCTTCGATGAATCTGATCGACCATTTCAGCAAACTAACTCCAAAGATCATAGATCTGAGCGGCGATTTCCGTCTCAGATCCAAAAGAGCTTACGAAAAATGGTACGGCCAGACCCATACCCATCCGGAATGGCTGGAAAAATTCGTGTATGGGATCCCGGAACTCCACCGTAAAGAGATGAAAAACGCCGCATACATTTCGAGCGCGGGCTGCAACGCAACGGTCACGGTTCTGGCACTCTACCCGCTTTTCAAGCATGGTGTGATTGAAGAGGACCGAACTGTCGTGGAGGTCAAGGCCGGATCGAGCGAAGGGGGGAACAAGGTAAGTGAGGGTTCCCACCATCCGGAAAGAAGCGGATGCGTCCGGTCGTACAGACCCGCTGGCCACCGGCACATCGCCGAAATGATTCAGGAACTCAATTTCGGAAAAGAGCCGCACATCCACTTTTCCGCTACATCCATCGATATGGTGCGCGGCATTCTGGCAACCTCACACGCTTTTCTGAAAAAGAATCTGGAAGAAAAAGAAATCTGGAAACTCTACAGAGAGGAATACGGCAGCGAGCCGTTTATCCGCATCGTGAAGGAGCGCGAAGGTATTTACCGGTACCCCGAGCCGAAACTGCTTGCCGGAACAAATTTCTGCGACATTGGATTCGAGAAAGATCCAGATTCGAACCGTCTGATCGTGATCAGTGCGATCGACAATTTGATGAAAGGAGCCGCCGGTCAGGCCGTTCAGGCGTTCAACATCATGCACGGACTCGAAGAAACCACGGGACTGACATTCCCGGGACTGCATCCAATCTGATCATTGATTGAACGTTTGTGATTTCTTTTTTCTTTCCCACACCCTTAACACCTCACCGACAAAAAAAATTGAACCGCACCCGCAGACCAGATCTTTTCGTCCGGCCATGGTGACTGCTTTTTTCCATGCGGCCGGGATATCGGGAATGACTTGAACCGATTTGCCATTAAAAATGGACAAACGGGACAAACTCTCGGGATCGAGCGCCCGGTCGCTCAGCGGCTTTGTCAAAATGATTTCATCGGCCAGGGGAACGATTTTTTGAACCATGATTCGATAGGCCTTGTCCTTCAGCACACCGAAAACAAGAATCAACCGGTCATATTTAAAAATCGATGTCAGCGTGTGGACAAGCGAATCCATTCCCAGGGGATTGTGGGCCGAATCCAAAAGAAGCGTTGGATCCCTCTGAAGAATTTGGAGACGGGCTTTCCAGACCACCCTCTCCAGACCCTGTCTGATCGCGTTTTCGGGAATCGACCATCCCGCTTCTCTCAATGCATCCACAGCCATGAGCGCCAGGGTCCCGTTTTCGATCTGATGGCTTCCCAGCAGATTCAAATGCAATCGATCGTATTGGGATCGATTCGAACCATAATCGAACCAACTCCCATTTTCCGAAAGACGTATATTTTTGATGCGGACTTTATCCTTCAAAAACCGGATGGGGACTCCTTTTTTCCCGGAAATCCGGATCAGCGTGTCTCTGACCGCAGGCTTTTTTGTCCCGGAAAGACACAGAATGCCCGGTTTGAGAATGCCCGCTTTTTCACCGGCAATGGTGCGGAGATTTTTCCCCAGAATGTTCGTGTGATCTATGCCGATTTCTGTAAGAACCGTCAGGATCGGACGGACGACATTCGTCGCATCCAGCCGACCCCCGAGACCGGTTTCGAGAACTGCCACATCGATGGTGTTCTTTGTAAAATAGAGAAATGCCAAAGCAGTAAGAATTTCAAAAAAAGAAGCATGTACGGCATCGGCATGTGGTTTCAGAAATTGGACCATTTCGGTAATTTCTTTTTTCGAGAGCGATCTGCCGCGGATCAGTATCCTTTCCCGCATATCCATCAGATGTGGGGATGTATACAAACCGGTTCGATAGCCCGCCGCCCGAAGTACGGATTCCAGTATCACTGCCGTGGACCCTTTGCCGTTGGTTCCGGCAATGTGAATCGACGGAAAGTTTTGTTCGGGATGATTCAGCCTCGCCATCAGCGCCTGGATCTGATCCAACCCTAACTTCATCCCGCCTGCACTTCGGTCAAACAAATATTGAACTGCCTGCTGGTATGTCAAAATCAATCCTTAGTGATAACTAAAAATATAAGTATGAATGACCAAAAGAAAATAGCCTTGATCCCATCAGAGAAAAAGGCCATTTTTAAATCGTTCGAATGATATTTATAACTTCTGAAAAATTTATAATAACAAAATACATATCACCCTGAACCTTGTGCTGAACTCGTTTCAGTATCGTTTCAGGGTCTCCTAATTTTAGATGCTGAAATAAATTCAGCATGACAAATTTTTAAATCATTTTTTAAGTTATATATAATCACTTACTCTTTCGCCAGTTCCCAGGCGAGCCGGTCGATTTCCGAAGAGATGGCATTGACACTGTTCACCTTGATGTCTGCGGTCTGGATAATCTTTGCCGTTTCCACATCGATCACCTTTGCAGTCACGGAGATGATGTCTCCGAATTTGCTCACACTACCCGTGACAATCGCCTGGACACCGCGAATTCGTCCGACTTCAGCAATCGAAGCTTCATCCATGAGACCAGTCTGCCCAAGCTTGTGCTCTTCCATGAGCGTGTTTAACGAGAGTCGTTCGTACACTTCGAAGGCTTCGGTTTTATTGAGCGCAGTCGTCATCCACTCCGCGATAATCGCACCGGCATCCTGAATCCCGAGATCCCCGCGCTCTTCGAATTCGACCACCGCCGTTTTGTATACTTTTTTGATAATGGTTTTAGGTTTTGAGGAAGGCAGTCCGCCGACCACGATTCCCACGAGATTCGATCCGGCGATTCGATACCCGACATTGGGCAATTTCGCACCCATCCGCCAGCGGTTGTCCGAGTAACTGCCCATATAGGCGATCTGCTGATGATCGTCTCCACCGACGACCGTCGGTCCGGTTTCATTCGTGCCCGTAATGTCGGTCACACGAAAAGGAGCTTCCGCAACGAGATTCCACACATTGTCTGCATATTTCCGCATATACGCCACCTGCCGGTCGTTCTGTCCACCACAGATGATAATGCCCATAGCACTTGTGCCCGTAATACACTTGACTTCGAAGGGCGTGTCCGCGAGAATATTCCATTTGTTAGTACTGTAATCGCGCATATAGGCCACTTTTTTGCCGTCCTGACCGCCGACGATGATGGGACCGTATTGGTTGTCACCAGCGATATCACGAATTGCAAAAGGCGCGGGAGTTACTTTATTCCAGAGATTGTCGGCATATTTCCGCATGTACGCTACCTGTCGATTCTCCGGCCCGCCGAAAACGATCGGACCGTAATTGTTATCTCCAGTAGATCCCTTTACGGAAAATGGAGCGTCCACAATGATCTCCCACTGCCCGTTGACCACATTGATCATAAACGCGCCCTGCTTGTCGTCGATGCCACCGAAAACGACCAACCCTTTCTGTGTATCTCCTGTAAATGTTTTGACATCAAATGGCGCTTTGGGGGCAGGCTTCCATGTATCTGCATCGAAATTCGGAACATAGATAAACGATTCCTGCGAGCCCGGTGAAGCAGCCCGGATTCCTTCGGGCGCGATCCAACCGAACATATAAATCGACAAAGCGGCCAAAAAAAGCTTTATAAATTGACTTCTATTCATACGGATTCTCCTGTAATCAATGATAGAGGAATGATTAAAAATACGAAAACTATTCCATAAAAATCAAGCTGATTTACCGATTTGATTGACAAAGATTCTCTTTTTCTCTATATTGAAAAAGTCACAGACAGGACGATTGTTTATGTTTTTTCGGAACCGTTTTTTCATCTTTTTTCCGGGACTGTTGATTGCTTTTATTTTTATCAAGGTACACGCCGGTGTTCCGGAATTTGATTCGAAAAGCGCATTCGCCTATCTCGAAAAACAGTGTGCTTTCGGACCGCGCCATCCCGGTTCCGAAGGACATCGGGACTGTTTGAACTACCTTGTCGCGGAATTTGAAAAATCGACGGATACGGTGACCCGGCAGCCTTTTCTCTTTTCCGATCCCAAAAACCGGCAGACCTACACGCTGACCAATCTCATCACCTCCTTCGGGAGCAGTCCGAAAAGAATCCTCCTCTGCGCCCACTGGGATACGCGGCCCTGGGCGGACAACGATCCAGATCCGAAAAACTGGAATAAACCGATTATAGGCGCAAACGACGGCGCTTCGGGAGTAGCCGTCTTGCTGGAAATCGCACGTGTTCTGAAGAACAACCCGCCGCCTGTGGGAGTAGACATCGTTTTGTTCGACGGAGAGGATTCCGGTCTGCAAGGACAAAACCAGACGTGGTGCCAGGGATCGCGTTTTTTTGCAAAAAGCGGACAATGGACTTATCTTCCAATGTACGGCATCCTGCTCGATTTTGTAGGAGACAAGGATCTCCACTTTCCGGTCGAAGTGAACTCCTACCGGTTCGCCCCGGAAATCGTGGACAAAGTCTGGGGCAAAGCCCTTGAACTCGGACTCCCGGCTTTTGATCGTTCGCTTGGATACGAAATGATCGACGATCATCTCGAACTGCTCAAAGCCGGCATTCCCGCAATCGACATCATCGATTTCGATTACCCGTATTACCATACCCTTGAGGACACCAAAGACAAGTGCAGCCCGGAAAGCCTCGGAATCGTGGGAACCCTTCTTCTGCATCTGATCTATGAAGAATAAACAAACATGGATCGAAGTGACGATTCCTTCCAAATCTAAATCCTTTGAGGCTCTGGAAAATTTCCTCTTCGAATCAGGAAGCTGCGGCACGATAGAAACCGAAGAGGCGATCAAAGGATATTTTAGCCAATCGCAAATCGACGAAAGCACGAAAAACCGATTAAATATTTATATTGAAAATCTCAGAAAGCTTGGCCATCAAATAAGAACTCCGGTCTATTCGGAAATCCCACAGGAAGATTGGAATACAAACTGGAGAAAATACTTCACGCCGGTTCAGGTGACCCCGAACATTCTCGTGACGCCGCCCTGGATCTCCCATGAAAATCGGACAGGTCAAATCCTGATTGAAATCATGCCGCGCATGGCCTTTGGCACCGGCACCCACGAAACCACAAAACTCTGTCTCGAAATGTTGGCCGATACGATCGGACCCAACGATCACGTTTTGGATATCGGCACAGGATCGGGCATTCTTGCCATCGGTGCCGCAAAAATGGGAGCGGCAAGAATTCTCGGAATCGATATCGATGAAAACTCTATTGACAATACCGCTGAAAACGTCCGGCAGAACCGTGTGGAAACTTGTGTGGAAATTCGAGCCGGTTCAATCGATTCCGCCGGAGATGAAAAATTTCATCTGATCTGTGCGAATATCAATAGAAAGACCCTCGTTTCAATGATCAGAACAATGAAAAAAATTCTTCATCCCGGCGGGCGGATCATTCTCTCCGGCATACTGAAATCCGAAGAACAAGAGATCATGATTTCGATTCAAAAAGCGGGGTTCGTCTGCAAGAAGAAAAAACAATTAGGAGAATGGATCGGCCTGTTGCTGGAATGAGTACAAAGATCAAACCATTAGGGGATGCAATGAATGTAGTCGATATTCTTGTCAAAAAAAGAGACGGAAAAGTGCTCACCAAAGAAGAGATTGCCTGGACCATAGAAAGTTACGTTTCGGACCGGATTCCCGATTACCAGATGAGTGCACTTCTTATGGCGATCTATTTCAACGGCATGAACCGAGAAGAATTGACCGCGCTGACCCACGCCATGGTGCATTCGGGAAAAACTATCGACCTTTCGGGGCTTTCGGGAATCAAAGTGGACAAACATTCCACAGGCGGCGTGGGTGATAAAGTCTCCCTGATTCTGGCCCCGCTGGTCGCCTCGGCTGGAGTTCCCGTTCCCATGATGGCGGGCCGGGGACTGGGGCACACGGGTGGTACACTGGATAAGCTGGAAGCAATTCCGGGATTTCGGACAAATCTCTCCGAAAAAGATTTTCGCAGACAGATGGATCAAATCGGCTGCGCAATCATGGGGCAGACAGAAAAAATCTGCCCGGCGGACCGGAAGCTCTATGCGCTCCGGGATGTCACGGGAACCGTTCAAAGTATTCCGCTGATCTGCAGCAGCATCATCAGCAAGAAAAAAGCCGAAAGCGCCGATGCCTTGATTCTCGATGTGAAATACGGAAACGGCGCCATTTTCGATTCAAAAAGGGAAATGCTTCAACTGGCAAGGGCATTGATCCGGCTGGGGAACAGTCTTGATATCAAAACCGTCGCCCTGCTCACTTCCATGGAACAGCCACTGGGAAACACCGTGGGTAACTGGCTGGAGACCCGTGAATCCGTCGAGGGATTGAAAAACCGGGGGCCAGAAGATTTGATGGAAGTGATATTCGCCCTGGGAAGCCGCATGCTGATGTTAGGAGGAAAAACCTCTTCTTTGACAGAAGGAGAAAAAATCCTTTGGAAGAAATTAAGATCGGGCGCGGCTTACAAGCGTTTCCTCGAAATGGTCAAAATGCAGGGAGGAGATCCCGCGGTGATCGAGCATCCTGAATCGATTCCATTATCGAAATATAATTCCGATCTGATCAGCCCGAAATCGGGATACATCAAAAAGATCAATGCAAAAGAAATCGGATTGATTGCGATTACCCTCGGTGCGGGACGATTCAAAAAGGAAAACCTTCTGGACTATACGGCGGGATTGGTACTGCATAAAAAAATCGGGGATCGCATCGAAAAAGGAGAACGGCTGGCCACGATTTATACCTCAAAAAAAGAGACAATCGCATCGGCAACTGCCCGTCTGCTTTTGGCAATTATTATTTCGGAAAAAATCGTCTCTCCTCCCAAACTGATCGACAGATTCATCAATGAAAATGGAAATGTGATGGATCTATCCGACTAACCATTTTTAAAAAACCACGCGTTTCTTCTTTTCCTTCCTTTGTCCCGGCGATCCATGCACATCGCATGTGTCCATCGGTGCCAACTTTTTCAGAAAAACTTCGTCCCAAATCACGGGACAGGATTCCGTGGCAATCTTTTTGGTCTCACTGCACACTTTTAACCTGACCACACCTGGAGGCATGATAAACTTTTCGATCGGATACTGCATGGTGTCGTGGACCATACGCATAAAGGGCGCCCAGACCGGCAATGCTGCAGCCGCTCCTGTCTCACCGTCTCCGAGAGTCACCCGTTCATCATCAAAGCCCACCCAGACACCGGCTGTCACTTGTGGAGTAAATCCGACAAACCATGCATTTCTGTAATCGTTGGTCGTACCGGTTTTTCCTCCTGCGGGCCGGTAAAAATGATAACGGTATCGAGCAGCGGTTCCCGTTCCATGTGCTTCATCTAAAACCGAACGCAGCATATCGGTCATGATGAAAGCGGTCTCTTCGCCAATGACCTCTTTTCTTTTGGGAACCGATTCCTCCAAAATATTCCCATCTTTATCCTCGACACGAAGAATGAAATTCGGTTCGACGTGAACACCGCGATTAGCAAAAACACTGAAAGCGGAAGTTAATTCGATGGGATAAACCACATCCGTGCCAAGAGCGACAGCATCGTAGGGATTGATTTGGGTTGTAAATCCGAAATTCTTGGCATAACGAACGACCTTATCCGCCGGTACAACTTCCTGAATCAGCCTCGCGGCAACCAGGTTCAGAGAACGTTTCAGTCCCTCCCGAAGTGTGGTGGGACCTCCCGTGCTTTCGTCATAATTCTTCGGACTCCACCGGCTTCCGTCTCGCATGATGAGCACCACCGGCTGATTTAACAACTCATAAGTCGTCGGATATCCGTTGTCAATGGCAACGGTATAAACAAAAGGTTTGAATGAGGACCCCGGTTGTCTGGCCATCTGAATCGCTCTGTTCCATTTTGATTTCTCAAAATCCCGTCCTCCGATCATAGCCAGCACATCGCCGTTTGTAGAATTCAGGGCGACCAGAGCGACCTGAAGCGTGGCTTTTGCCTCCATCATGGAATCCACCAGAGCCGTATCCGAATAAAATTTACTAAACTCTTCCGGTTTTTCGAGAGGGGGATCGAACCAATCCGCAAACAGCCTCTTGTCCAAAATCTGTTTCCGAATCTTCTTTTCCAGCGAAGGAATGAACGCCCTCACCGCACTGTCCGCACAGGCCTGAATTCGGGTATCCAGTGTCGTATAAATGGAAAGCCCGCCCGTATAGAGGCTCATACCATATTTCTTCTGCATTTCCCGCCGGATGTGCTCGCAAAAATAGGGAGCGATTGCGTGTGCCTTTTCTTTCTGAAATATGACGCCAATGGGCAGCTGACTGAGCGAATCGTATTCGGCCTCCGTCAAAAAATGACACGCGACCATACTTTGCATGACCACATTTCTTCGTTTCTTCGCAGCCACACTGTCTTGATCAGGATTATAATAACCATAGGGCAGTTGCAGCAGTCCGACGAGGAGCGCGGATTCCTCAACACCCAGATCCTCCACATTTTTATGGAAATAGGCCTTTGCCGCGGATTGAACGCCGTGTGCACCCCGTCCGAGAGGCATCTGATTCAGGTACATTTCTACAATTTCTGTTTTGGAATATGTTCTCTCGATTTGAATGGCGGATAATTGTTCCCGCAGTTTCCGTATGATCGTTTTTTGAGGATAAAGATACAATTTCCTTGCCAACTGTTGAGTAATCGTACTTGCTCCGCCGTGAATCTTCATCGTCAAAATATTTCGAAATCCGAGATAAAAGATCCGTTTCAGATCCAGTCCCCAATGGTTCCAAAAACGCCGGTCTTCCGATGCGATGGTGGCATTGATCAAATGTCTGGGCATTTGTTCATAAGGAACTTTGACTCTCCTTTGTTTATACAATTCCGAAAGAACTTTCCCATCGCTCGAAATAATCCGGGTCACCAAAAATGGATCCCCTGCTTTTTCCAAATCCGAAAGCGAAGGAAGATCCCGGCTTAACAAAAAAAGGATGATTCCTGATAAAACAACTACAACGGCCAATGATACAATCGGATACCAATACCATTCATGGGCTTGAAACAGATTCCACTGACGATGTGGACGATTGGATTGAACAAAGAGCGCTCGCTTTTTTCTTTTCATGTGATAACCTTACGAATGTTTTTCCCCATTACTCATATTATATTCAGAAAATTCAACACGGTTTCACTCTTGGTGAATCTTTTTGCCAGTATTTTAACATCAATCGCTCGCCGTCAAATTCGGCATAAGTGAAATGATCGATCCAATCCCCCGTATTGATATAGATCTGACCTTTTTCATGATAAATGCAGGGCCGATGCGTATGGCCCATGAGGACACAATCGAATCCCTCTTCGAATCGGGCCTTGGCAAAATCAATATATTCTGTGTCTTCATCTTTAAAGACACGGTGATTCCGGCTCAATCTTGAAAAAAACCGTGCGACGGCAAATCCAAAATCCGGGTGAATCAAACGAAACAAACGAACATTGCGCGGATGTCTTAAAATCCGTTTGAGAATTCTGTATCCAACATCTTTTTTTGCCAAACCATCCCCATGAGTAATATAAAATTTCTTTTCGTTCGATTCAAATTCAAATGGATTCTTGTGAACGACAACTCCCATTTGCTCTTCCCAAAAACTGTTCATCCAAAAATCATGATTTCCCGTTACATAATGGATTTCTATATTTTGATCGCACATGTGTTTCAATGCAAAAAGAATATTAAAATACTTTCGCGGAACGACCGATCCATATTCAAACCAAAAATCAAACAGATCACCGATAATGACAAGTTCGCTTCCGTTCTTTTCAACATACTCCAAAAAATCAAGGAGCAATAAGGTCCGTAATGCCTCCACATCTAAATTATCAAATCCCAAATGTGCATCGGATACAAAAAAAATTGATTTCTTCATTTCAAAATAGCTCGAATAATTTACTAAGAGAATTCAATTAAAATAATATAGAAATCAAAAAAATTAAAATCAACGCTTTTATCCCTATGTAGCGCTCTATTGCTTGAGATAATGGTTTGTCGATAATATCATTATCTCGCTCTGGAAAGCCGGGGATGAAACCTCCGGCGGACTCAAAAGTTCAATCAAACATGGAGCAAGCAGCATCGGACAGCCAAATTTCATCAACAATTTTCAAAAGGGATAACACAAGTTATTATAGCATAATTGTAACCATATTACTCAAATATTTGCGAAATTAAACGAATATTTATTGCAATTAATCAAATTATTCACTATAATATGTACATTCTTTAGTTATATATTACCGAGCGTGTTGCTCATTTTTTTGAAAACAGATATAAGGAACAGAGACTATGTTTGATCTATCTCTTCCTTCCTATGCAAAAATCAATCTGGGCTTGACCCTTCTCAAAAAAAGAGAAGATGGTTATCATGATATTGCCACGGTATTTCAACAGATCGATCTTCATGATACCCTTTCCTTCAGGAAAACATCTTCCCGTATTTCCATCACTTCGAACAGGGGTGATATTCCTTTGGACAGCAGCAATCTGGCCTATCGGGCTTTTCAGTTGTTCCGAAGAAACCAGGGTATTCAAGAAGGCATCGAGATTCACATTGAAAAAACCATACCGGCTGGCGGGGGATTGGGGGGAGGAAGCAGCAATGCTGCCGTAACCTTTCTTGCTGCAAATCAACTTTGGAACACAAACCTGACACAAAAAAAACTTGAAACATTATCCGGAGAAATCGGTTCGGATGTACCCTTTTTTATCAGAGGAGGTTCAGCATTAGGAAGAGGACGTGGAGAACAGCTTGTCGAGATTCATCTACCTAAAAACTATTGGATTGTTCTGATTTGTCCAGATATAGAAATATCAACATCTTGGGCTTATCAGCATTCCAAAATTACCTTGACAAAAAACAAAAAAATAACTAAATTGAACTCGCTTTTTAAAAACTGGGCTCCCCATGCCTTGCGTGATTCATTGAAAAATGATCTGGAGTGTATGGTATTCCAAGGG
>CAZIAH010000113.1:0-11683 GCA_964537715.1 uncultured bacterium
CCCATTTCTTCGATAGAGGCCAGGCGGCTGACGATCGCCTGTTTCGCTGCCAGCAATTTTGCGCCGACTGCCATGGTTACCGACAGTACGGCAGGCATCGCAACCGGGACGGCCGCAACCGTCAGAATCAGGGCAAACTGTAGTGTTGTGAGAATCCTGTCACCGCGAAACAGAGCCACAGTTAGAATGAGAATAACGAGCGTCAGTGCGATTACAATCAGGTAATCGCCGATTTTTAAAACAGCGCGCTGAAAATGACTGGTTTTATGCGTCTGCTCCACCAGTTCCGCTGTTTTGCCGAAATAAGTGGATTTCCCTGTCGCATATGCCAGCACTTCGACTTCTCACTGACTCACAATGGAGCCGGAATATACCACGTCTTCTGCTTTTTTTTCAACAGGCAGAGATTCTCCTGTAAGGGCGGATTGGTCCACCTGAATAGGATCTCCTTTCATAAGTTTGGCATCGGCTGGAATAATTTCTCCAATGCGAAGACGAAGCACATCGCCTGGGACGACTTCCCTGGAAGGAATGGTCATCCACTCACCATTTCTTTTTACACGCGCTTTTAGCGCCAGCTTTTTTTTGAGTGCCTCGATGGCATTGCCGGCCTGAAACTCCTCCCAGAATCCCACCACTGCGTTCATCAACAGAAGAACGGCTATAATTGTCAGATCTGTCCAGTGACCGACCACTCCGGACAAGATCATCGCGATCTCGATCATCCAGGGAATCGGTCCCCAGAAATAAGTCAAAAACTTAAGAAATGGATTGACTTTCTCTTCGGAGATTTCGTTGTATCCATACTGTTTCAGTCTTTCAGATGCTTTCTGCTGATCCAGGCCTTCTGAAGAAACACCGAGTTGTTCCTGTAATTGCTTGATTGACAAACCCGAGATCTTCTTGTTTGTGTTTGAAAGATTTTCTTTGAGACTGTCTGAATCCTGTTTTGATTTTACATGTTTCATTTTTTCTCCTGTCTGATCCATTCGTTATAGTTGACCACGGTCTGACAATGACCATGAATATTGTATCACTCCACAATGTGCACTAAGGCCTGCATTTCCTGCAACTTTTGAATATTCCATCCATGATACAATAATATCATTGGCGATTGGAATTGCAATAGGGATTTTCCTGAAAAACCGACGTATAAAGCCTGAAATTTTTCGGATATTGGCTTAGATTATTTGGCTTCTGGATTCCGTTGAGTCTGCAGGTTTATTGAATAACCTTGATTGAACTACCCGCGTATTCATTGTTGATAAAACAACAGGAGCGCCAGGGATTTTTCTGACGCTCCTGTCAGAATGCGGTCGAATGGTTGGTTACAGTCTTTCAGCGAAGCCATTCTCATTATCAGACACATGGTTTAGATTCCGCATCCTTTGAGTTGTTCCCTCAATCAGTAACAACTTCAATCGCATTGTGAATGGACTTGAGTCCGTGAATCTGATTGATGTCTTTTTCAATAGCGTTATAAATCCAGAGATTTCTTACTTTTCCGTTTAAAAATACGTCGCCATTGCTGACTTTAAGGCTGATATTTTTCTCTTCCAGAGGATAAAACCTGTGAAGAACATCTTGAATAATTTCTTCGAGATTCTTATCCGATAATTCTTTTTTTACCGGAAGAACTTTAAGTCGGTTATTGACACTGGTTACACCATTCTGCCAACTGGCGATATCCAGAGCAATCAAGGCTTCTCTGTAATAATTAACACTGCCCTGTAGAATGACGTCTCCTTCATTTACCGTCACAATTATTTTTTCCGGTTCAAGAATAGCCTTATTCTCCTTGAATTCACGTTCGATATTATCTTTGATTGTATTATCTGCAGCTACTCCGGTATTCACATCGAGCTGGTTGCTTATTTCACGGACCCCGCGGACCTTTGAGATAATGGAAAAGACATTCAGTTTGTCCCAATAACTGGGCACAGTCCCTTTGATAGTAACCACACCCGTATCTTTGACCGAAACATCGAAAAGCTGGTCGTAGTAGCGGCTCAATTCATTCTGGATACGGGTGTACAACTTTGATGAAGCTTCATTTCCTGATACCGATTGCATGATCAGTAAATTCACGATCATGAACGCGAAGGAAAAACGAATTAAACGAGACATGGCATCCTCCTTATACTTTTTCTTGATAAATAGGTTAATTTGACTTTTTTGATCGATTCCTTTTTTTACTTGGAATCCTGGCATTCAATCGAATTTTAGGGAATTTGAACAGCCGCAAAAAAACTGTTATTTCCTCTTCGAATAAGCAGTGCCAGTGAATCCCCGCTTTTGAACTTTGAAACAAGTCTGTTAAAATCGTCCACTGATTTTACCGGAACTCGATTCACCTCTTTGATGAGATCTCCCTGCTTCAGCCCAGCATCGTCTGCAGCACTTTCCGAATTGACTCCGGTAATGACTACTCCATACGACTCATCTTCATAACCAAGCTGTTTTGCAATTTCGGGTGTCAAATTTTGAATATCTAAACCGAGTTTAGTGTTCATTTCCTCCTTTTGTGATTCCTGTGATTGGGATTTCTGTGGAAGCGGTCTTTCGCCCAGTATGACATAGACTGTTTTCTCGTGTCCGTCCCGAATCAGTTCAATTTTTGCTTTTGATTTGGGTTTTGTGGCTGCAACCATATTTCTCAGGTCTGTACTGTTCTTGACTTTTTGCCCGTTGAATTTGATAATCACGTCACCTTGTTTGATACCTGCTTTGTCTGCGGGCTTGCCTTTTGTGACGTCACCGACCAATGCCCCTTCGGTTGTTTTAAGTTTAAGGGCTTTGGCGAGATTTTCGTCAATATCCTGGGGGAGAAGACCCAGATATCCTCTTGTTACTTTACCATGGGCAATCAGTGATTCCATGACACTCTTTGCCATATTGATCGGAATTGCAAAACCGATTCCGACGTTCCCTCCAGACGGACTGGTAATTGCCGTATTGATACCGATGACATCGCCATTCAGATTGGCAAGCGCGCCTCCGCTGTTACCCGGATTGATGGAAGCATCGGTTTGGAAAAAATCCTCATAATCGGCCAGACCCACCGCAGACCGACCTTTTGCACTGATAATACCGGCTGTGACCGTATGCATTAACTGAAACGGATTTCCGATGGCTATGACCCATTGCCCCACCTTTACGTTATCCGAATTCCCCAGATGAACGATGGGCAGGTTCTTGTCCTTGATTTTAATGACTCCTACATCGCTCTGGGGATCTGTTCCGACCACTTTGGCAGGATACTTTTTATTGTTTCCCAGCATCACCGTTAATTTGTCGGCTCCGTCGATCACATGATTGTTTGTCAGAATATATCCGTCTTCCGAAACAATCACACCGGAACCCAGACTTCGAATGGTTTGTTTGCTCTCCGTACCAGGCGATCCGAAAAACCGTTTGAAAAAATCATCGCCAAAAAAATCTCGAAACGGATTGCCGGGCATATTGAAGGGATTCTGTACATTTACCTGCTGTTCGGCAAAAATGGGCACCACCGAAGGACTCACTTTTTTTGAAGCGGATTCGAATGCCTCGCTCAATGCAGACGCGATATCCACACCGTTAATTGATGCATTCGACTTTTGATAATCCTCTATCGGTGAGGGCGCGTTCAGCACTATTTGTTGAGCTTTTTGGTCCCTGGTATACACGACACTTCCCGCAATGATTAACAATGCTATCACTATACTGCCAAAGATCCATTTCTTTCTTTTGTTAAACATAATAACCTCCTTTTTTATTTTGATAATCAGATATGGTCATTTTATAATGCTTTGATTAACATTTTCTGTACTTAAGTATTCTTTCAGCCGCTGGAGCATCAGTTCCAGTTCACCAAGATGAATGGGATTTTGAATATAACCGAAAACTCTGTATCTCAGCGCATCTTTCACTTTCAATTGTGAACCGTTTTCCTTCAGGACCAGAAACATCATCCTGGGATTTGCCTTGTGAATAGACTCCAAACAAAGATTGATTAAACTCTGGGGTATTATCATCAATTTTACCGTTTGCACCTGATCTGATAAAAACGTTTTTATATCTGATGCATCCAAAAGAACAGATTGATAACCAATGTCTTTGATAAAGTTATCCAGCATTTTTGAAATGATCTGACTTGATTTTATAATGGCTACTTGGAACATCCGGGTATCCTTTCTGTCTTTATGCCATTTTTTAGACAATGATCATGCCAGAGACTCGTTAGAATATTATAACGTATTATTTTATAAGGCATTAAAGTATCATCCTATTGAAGTGGCCGTTGATGTAATCAGTGGTTCTTTATTAATAGTTATTAATAAATGTTACTAATATCTGTGAAGCGTTTAATCGGAGTGATATCCGTAAAAGGATCATGAAAAGAGGTCGTTTGCCTTAAATCGGTTGAATTGAGAGATCCGAATTCTGAACGAATTCCAACCTGTCACTGCCTGGATCAGAATACTTCGATTCACCAAAATGGTTTTTTGCAGACAATTACGGACGATCCATACAGCGATATTTGTTAAAAGCCGGGTGTTAAGCCAACCTGCCACATCCATCCTTTGTCCATTCTGTCCACAGGTTTAACGTAATCGATCTCCAGAATGGTGATCCCGAAGAGATTGGTTCGCATCACCAGGCCATAACTTTTCAATGGATCTCGATCTCCGCCTAGAAACCATGCCTTGTCATCGTTTTCCCAGATGATGCCGACATCGTAAAATACGCCCAGTTCAACGGGAAAATATCCGTAAAATCCTCTTCCGAATCCAAAAAGACCCAGTAAAGGGAAGTGCATTTCAAAGTTGGCGACAATCAATTTGGATCCCAGTAATCGGTTAAAATCAAAGCAATGGCTTGATCCATTACCCAGGCATTCACTGGAGGAAAACGAATTACTGTCGTATCCGCGAATCAAACTTTGATAGCCAAGAAAAAATGGATAGAGTCTGCTATCTTCGGCATCTTTTCCGTATCGTCCGTAATGAAGTGCCCGGAATGCCAGCGTGAAAGGCTTAATTGGCAGAAAATATTTGCGGTAATCTATCAGGACGTTTTCATAATTCAATGAACCGATTGAGGGCGAGATTTCCAGACGGTATCTCTGACCTATCAACGGACTGGCCGCGCCGTAAAATGAATTGTCAAAGACCAATGCTACTGATGATTCGAAAGAATTCAGGGATTTTGGCGACGGCAGTTTTTCTGTTTTATCGATCAGTGTGGCTCCTGTTTCGTAATCCGTTGCATAAGTTTGAATTTCCTGGGAAAAATGAATGTGACTAAAACCCGTTGATAATTCTACACGACGGATCGTGCTGAGAGGATAACTGGCAAATATCAATGCATCACGATTTGTTTGATTGAACAAGTAAGTCTGTTCGATATAGGCTGGCTTGTTATCAATGGTGCCGTATCCGGCATTGTAGGCGTAGTAGATATAGGGTGTCTGCTCGATTACCGCTCCCCAGTTCAGCCTTCTTTTCCGATTGAGATATCCCAGAAGTCCGGAAAGGTTTTTTAAACGGCTGTCTATCTGCAACATGGTTGCCAGAGTATGATCTCCAAGTATATCGCTCCAGAAGAGGGAAGTTCCACCGCCGATGAATGATCCAAACCGGTCCGCTCCAAAAGCGAACTCGGGTTGTCCGATATAATCCAAAGTAAATCTGGAATGGTATTTTTTTTCTGGAAATTGAGTTTTAGCCGGCAGTCCCTCATCCGGATCATTCAATAATGCCTGCAGGAGAGAGGATGATCTATTCTGAGGAGGAAGGACTGCCGGTTTAATATCGGCAAAATGATTTTCCAGAGACTTCCCTCCGAGCACCACCTCGGATCTAATCAGATAAAGACTGAAGGCGTCGTTTTCAAAAACGCACGCAGCAAGCATGTTTGTATTCTGCGCCGAGGAAATGGAAGGACTCGAATCGGTAATGCCGCTGATTCCCGTGAAAATATTCGTCACCTGACGGATTTCGCCGCTGTCCAGATATAGCCTATAGATATTCGAGATCCCATCCCAATCGGAAATAAAATAGAGCGATTTCGAGTCGGGACTCCACTGAGGATTGATATTTTTACCTTGTTCGAAAGTCGTCAGAGAGGTAATATCGCCGCCAGCCGGATCGAGCAAAGCAAGCCTGTAATCCCCTATATTCAGATCTTGCATATTGGTGGTATACCGATCGGTAGCAAAGGCAATTTTTGTCCCGTCATTTGACCAGACCGGCTGAAGATCGGCGAATGGATCGTCGGTCATCCTTCGGAGGCTGTCGGATTCCAAATTGAAGATGAATAAATCCGTCAATCCGCCAGTCAATGCTGAAAAAGCAATTTGTTTTCCGTCGGGAGACCAGGTGGGGCTAAATATATCGTCTACTTTTTGAAAGGTGATTTCACGCTCAAATTTTCCGTTTTCCACGTTCAGAATGACCAGGACAGATTTTCCCTTGCTGATGGCACTAAAGGCCAGTCTGCGTCCTTCATGATCCCAGCATCCGCTGGAATTGATAAATTCAAGACTCTGAAAGTGCGGATCGACTGCTGTTTTCACCAACCGGCGTCGAATTTTTCCCGTTTCCACATCAGCGAGATACATATCCAGTGAAAAAAGGTCTCTTGTGGATAGAAAGACAATCTGCTTTCCATCCGGACTCAAAGCCGGCGATAGGTAAAGATCCCCCTCTTCTTTGCTTTGAAACAAAGGTTTTCCATAGACCTCTGGCTGTTTGGTTCTGGATGCGACTTTATCCGACAGATCCTGCAGTGCCTTCTGCCATCGGGAAGACAGCGTGTCAAGGCCGGTTTTAATATTTTCATTAAGCGCATTCTTCATGTCTCCTTTTCGGCTGGCAGACTGAAGGATTCCCTTTATAATTTCATCGCCGTATGTTCCACTCCAAAAAGCCCAGACGGCTTCACCGTAACGATAGGGGAAATATCGTGGATTATTCAATTTTTTGATTTTGGGCAGTTTTTTTCGTTGCACCGCATCTCGCATCCACATGGCCGTATTGGGGTCGTTTGGTCCCAGAGATAAATATTCTGCCATTCCTTCAATAAACCATGATGGGAGACGTTCGATGCCGGAAGGGGGTGTCCCCATAATCGGTCTTTTGATGCCCGCTATATCGTACTGAAAAGCATGGACGAGTTCGTGTCCCAAAACGTGATTTGTTCCTGAAAGCGGACCCGCGAAGGGCAGAATAATCCGTCGCTTCAGAGATTCTGTCACACCGCCGGTTCCTTCCCCGATTTGACCTTCCAGTGCATTGGTCTGTTCGAAATGAGACTGACTGGCGTACAGAATGATAGGCTGCCGGATTGACAGTTCATGTTTCAGCAAGGCTGCATATCGTTTGTACCATCGTTCAGCCATGCGTGCAGCCAGTTCGGCCGCACTGCGTTCTTCGGGATAATAATAAATGTCAAAATGGGATGTCTGCAATACTTCAAATTTGAAGGATTTATATTGAACCTTATTTCTGCCAAAATACTGGGCTTCGACGCTTCGTGGCAGTCCGGCTGTTATGAGAAGCAAACAAACGGTTGAGATCACTGTCGAGGATCGTCTTATTCTGTGATTGATTTGATGATCATGTATTTTTTTCATTTTACGTGTCCCTCCATAAATGATTGGATATTACTTTTTACCCTGAGCCTTATCAAGAACCGCCTGATACACCTGCATGTATTCGGGCACATGATCGATCCATTCGTTTTGTTGCATCATGGCATGATAAACAAAGCTGTTCCATTTCATCGAGTCATGGTAATAATGCAATGCCTGATTGACGGCTTCCATCATCCGGGCTGAACCATCGATTTTTTGAACCGGATCAAGCGGTTCTTGATAGGACCAGTCAAACTGAAATCCATAGCGGTCCGAGACAGTATCCGTTAATCCTCCTGTGCGATGCACAATGGGAATAGTGCCATATCGCATTGCCTCCATCTGTACCAATCCGCAGGGTTCGTATAAGGATGGGATTAAACACATATCACTGCCTGCATAATAAAGCTGCTTGGGAATGTGATTGTCCAGTTTCAGCGCCATTCTGTCGGGAAATCTCGATTCCCATTCCCTAAATCGGTACCACAAGGAATCGTATAAAGGATCTTCCTGAATGTTTGAGGTGACCAGTATCAGGATAGCGTCCTGAAGGATACGGGAATTTTGAAGGGCATATAGAAGGAGCTCAATTCCTTTCTGATAAGCCCAGCGTGATTTTATTAGAATGACAGGATTGCCGTTGTTCTTCAATCCGCACATTTCCAGCAACATTTTTTTTGCTTTGTTTTTCCCCTCCGGATGATATGAGGAAAATGACAGAACATTCTGAAGGTTCATCGGATTCCATTTGTGGCCGTCTATTCCGTTAATGATTCCTTTCAACCGGCCCTCTGCATGAAGGGCAGTCAAAACACCTTCAAGGCCGTTTCCAAAACGTGGGGTCAGAATCTCAGCGGCGTATGTTTTACTGACTGTAGAAGAAATATCCGCATAATTGAGCGCTCCCTTCATACAATTGATCCTCCCGTGGAATTCCATGCTTGAGCCATTCCCCGAGTATTCCCCCAGAAGTGAAGGGAGACCGCCATAATGCAACAATTTTTTTGCGGCTATTCCCTGAAATGCGAGATTATGTATCGTAAAGACCGTTCCGATTTTTTTATGAGCCAGTTCTCCTCCGTATACGGTTTTCAAGTAAACGGGAAGCAGTCCTGTATGATAATCGTGACAATGGATAACATCGGGGAGCCAGTCGGCATTCTCTCTGGACAGAAAATCCAAAACAGTGGCCGACAAGAAAAAATAAGGTTCAGGTCGGTCATCGGGGCTGTAAATCCGTTTTACCGAAACAACCTGATCAAACCAGATATGTCCCTTGACTAGATAAACCATGATTCTTTCGTTCTTCATCTTGATTCTGGTTTGAAAAACAGACGCATCCGGGAATCGGCCAGATCGATCAGTTTGTTCCCAAACTTTGATGGGTCGTCCCGTAGAGTTGGCTTTTCGATTTAATAATGCATAATAGGGCATTATAATTCTCACTTCATGACCCGTTTCGGACAGGGCACTGGAAAGACCGGCCACTGCTTCTCCCAATCCACCGGTGGATGTCAGACCGGCCAATTCAGCCGATACGAATAGAATGTGTAATTTTTTCATGGTTTCTTAGCATGTAGTCGAATTCGGTTTAATATAAAATGATTTTTGCATTCACCTGTGCCAACAGGATAATAAAATCAAAAATACACATACGAATGACTTTGTCGAATTTACACGTTTTAAAACAGAATGACTTCTGTTTCAAAATCGATTTGTCACAATAGATCGGCATGGAATAAACGTTTCCCTTGGTAAGGTCGATACCATCCGCGTACAAAGGATAGAATTTTTTAATTTCGGTTCTTGATAAACAATGGACTTTTTGGGACGCAAAAAGGGATTTGATTTTTTTACCGGTGAATTTTTGAGAAACCGGCAGAATGAAAATTGCGCAGTGCCCGTCCATATTCATCAATTTTATATCTGAAATGTCTTCATTATATAGATCCCTGAACTGCCCGGTTTTTTTTAAGCTGACAAGGTTTTGACTTGGTGGATATTTGGCGGGATGACGCAAATGGTCAATATTCTGTTTATTGATCAACGACATGGTTATCAACTCCTTTTAGTTCTGCGGACTTTTGCAGAATATTTATATTTCACTTTTGAAAAACCTTCAATGGTCATTTTCTCTTTTCATAACGGTCTCTCAATGAAAATTCCGGATTCCGATTTTCAATTTTTATTCATCGACTCCATCCATTTTTATCAGACAATGATCATGCCACCTATTTTAAGTTTCTATTAGGTATTAAAAATCAAATAATTAGATATATCCGTTCTTTCTATACAATTAGCAATGATCAGCGGTTTTATTAACAGTTGTTAACAATTATTGCTAAAGTGTCGTTAAGTATAAGAAGAAAGCGGGTAAGAGAAACCACTTCATTCAATTCACAATCAATTCACAATTTTCACGGGAAATGCAATACGGATAATGGAACGATAACTCAGCGACAGATATTGATTGTCAGGAGATGCCGTACTGCAATATTTTATGGCGCAGTGTAGAATACGGCATATGTAGCGACTGGGCAGCTTTCCGTCGATTCCATCTGGCTTCTTCAAGCGCATGGATTATGATATCACGTTCTGTCTTTTTTTCAGTAACCATTTTTGGAATCTGCTGCTGCGCATGATTGTTTTGATATAAAAAGGGTTGAATAATCACATGTTTGGCCTGAATTTTTTTCTCTGTGCAAAGAATAGCAGCTCTTTCCACGATATTCTGGAGTTCCCGAACATTGCCTGGATAGTGATACTGGATTAGTAAATTCCTGGCCTTTTCCGAAAACCCTGTAAATTGTTTGCCTGTCCTGGATGAATATATTTTTAGAAAATGTTCTGCTAAAATGGGTATATCTTCGCGTCTTTCCCGTAACGGCGCAATATGAATTGGAAAGATATTCAATCGATATAAAAGATCGTGGCGAAATGTCTTGTTTTCCACAAGATTTTCCAGATGGATGTTTGTTGCGGCAATGATCCTGACATCCACTTGGATTTCCTTAGTTCCCCCGATTCTTCTCAATGAGCGAGTTTCAAGGACACGCAATAATTTGGCCTGAGCGGATAACGACAGATCGCTAATTTCATCCAAAAAAAGCGTTCCCTGATCCGCCAGTTCGAAAAATCCGGCCTTATCGGTTATCGCGCCGGTAAACGATCCTTTGACGTGGCCGAAAAGTTCGCTTTCCATCAACGATTCCGGTAGCGCTGGACAATTCACGGCGATGAATGCATTCTCATTGGAACGCGATTGAAAATGGATCTCCCGGGCTACGACTTCTTTTCCCGTTCCAGTTTCTCCCGTGATTAAAATCGTTTCCACTTTTGCCTCTACCGCCTGATGAATTAATTCCCTAACAAGATTGGCCTCCTTTGTCATTCCGATGAATTTTCTGTTCAGGTTACGTAAATATTCGGAAGATTGAATGCCTTTGATGGTTTCTCTGAGATGACGCTGTTTTTGTAAAAGGAGGCGAATCCGAAAGGATTTTTCTATGACGGCTTCTAGATCCAGGAGTTTAACTGGTTTCGACAGAAAGTCGACGGCACCAAGCCGCAATGCCTGTATCACGGTGTCCATCTTTCCGTGAGCCGTAACCATGACTACTGGTAGTTCAGGTTTCGACTTTTGGACCTGTTCCAGAAGTTGTAGACCGTCAATACCCGGCATTTTAAAATCGACAAGTGCCACATCATAATCCTTTTGATTGATCATTTCCAATGCACGAATACCGTCATGTGCGTTATCAACCTGATGTCCCATGTCCTGCAGATAATTGCCCAGCGTTGTATGAACGATTTCCTCGTCGTCTGCAATTAGAATATTCAATTCATTTCTCATCCGAAGATTCTCCTGAAAGATTGGATTGATGGGCCGGCAGGGATATTGTTGCTGTGGTCATCTGCATAGGGGTGGATTGAATTTCCAGTTTTCCTCCGAATTCTTCTATAATGGCCCGTGAAATGGACAGTCCCAATCCCGTTCCTTTATCGGATCCTTTTGTCGTATAAAACGGGTCAAATATTTTTTCCTTGATTTCATCTGAAATACCG
>CAZIAH010000114.1:0-11343 GCA_964537715.1 uncultured bacterium
GATTGATTCTTTCGGGTTGTTCCATGCCACTTTGATGATCTCGTTTCCGCGCCTATCCGTCTCTCTCTCAGCAGTATTTGGATTCGTTGAAAATTGAATATCGAAATCCTGTATTTTCTGATGATAGCTCGGTGAGTCGAAAGTTTTCGGTACCACATAACTCATCATGAGCTTTTTCATACCATTCGAAGGAACGATTTCCTGTTCCATCTGATAGTTGATCTGCGATGTCAATCCACCGTTGAGAAGATAATTGTTTGCAAAACAGGAGTTAACGATGAATACTAAAAATCCCGTATAGAGAATTTTCATTCTATTCCTCTGGATATGAATAAATATGCGAATATTTCGTTACAATCCCACACTGTTAATGATAATGGATTCATATAAATAAATCAAGGAAATTTTAGGAAAAAGGGAATTTAGATTTTATCTCGACTGAGAAGTGTACAGAGAATCGTTTTCGAATCGACGATTTGATTCGTCTCAACACGGTGAACCAATTCGGAAAAAGAGAGCGTAATCGATTCAAGAAATTCACTGCTGTCAAGATGGATATTTCCGGTGTATTCAAGATCGGTTCCCAAAAAAAGCGTGATGAATCCGGTCGAATAGCCTTCGGCATGGGCATAGGTTAGCAGTTTTTGGAGTTTATGAGGTTTGTAACCAATCTCTTCTTCACATTCCCTGAAAGCCGTCTGTTCAGGATTTTCACCTCGGTCGATAAGACCGGCCGGTACTTCGAGAATGAACCGTTCTATTGCCGGACGAAACTGGCGGACCAGATGGACATTCCCTTTCTCATCGACAGGCAGAACAGCAACCGCATTTCTGACCCGAACCACTTCCCTGTCGCACACCTGACGATTGGGAAGCTGCACCTGAAGTTTCTCCAGAGTGAGATAATGTCCGCTAAAAAGCAATTCACGATTTAATATCTTCTCCCGCGATATACTATTTTTATCCATTTTGATTTTCCTTACTCAAATTTATGATATTGGAGTATTTCGTATGGATGATCACCGAATTTGTAAAGTAGGAGAATCCAGTTTTAAATGCAAGATGAAATTGATAATAAAAAAGTCCTGGCAGGAAACTGCCAGGACACAGACTCAAAATTCTATCATTTTTTTTATCAATCATTCGAGAATATTCAATTCATAATCTTCCCCGCAGAGCGATCCGAATATACCGATCCCATTTTCCACACCACCGGAAAGAACAGGATGCTCTCCCGTAAGATAGTGATGATAATTCTCATCGATAGAAAACACACTGAGCGTGTTCGAACCATAAAAAACGATCATGGACGCATACCAGAAAATCGTATGCCGGTTTTCAAAATTTGGTGCGATCAGATATTTGTACGGCACTATTGCCATGATATGACGGGGTGCACCGTTCACACCGCCGTCGTAGTCCTCTTGACTACTTGGAGTTTCAATATCTTTCTGAAACGGGTAGATATACCTGGCATTTTGATACGTCTCATTACAGTACATGTCCACAAGAACCAATTGCTCTTCGTTGTTACATTCGATATAGATCGGTTTATCATATCCCAGATTTTCATGATACGCACCATTGACGGAATCTGGATCCAGTTCGGTTTCAAGAACCAATTCAAACGGTACGGTCGTGGTTGCTTCGATAGTCTCATCTCCCAAGATGACAGACAGGCGATAGGTTATATTAGGCTGGATCATGATGGCCGGATTATAAAAGAAGGCCGGTTTTTCAGATGTTGCCGTAAGCGGATAGGAAATACCGTTCGTCATATCCGTTAATGTGACTTCCGCCCCACGGACAGCAGCCGCATTGATGTCGTAATAGGCCTCTGGTGGCTGTGTCGTCGTGATCAGAATGGCGTACTTTTCGGATAATGGCTGATTGCCATGGAGAAATCCGTAAATACTGATCTTTGAGTCAAATTCCGGCTTCGATGGAATGTTGTCACATCCGACAAATAAAATCAAACCAACCAGAACAGCCATCATAAATGGATATATACGGTTCATTGCAATCTCCTCTGCATTAAAAATATATTGAAAATCCAAAAGTCGGCAGAAAAGGTATCATTTCGATTTCCTCCACTTCAGGCGGATTTTCAGCGGTATCATAAGCGCGGTACCAGACATTTTTTCGGTTATACACATTTACGGCCTGAATATAAATTTCTGTAGAAAGTTTAAACAAACGGGTCATATAGAAAAGCCCGATATCCAGTCGGTGGTAATCGGGAAGCCGGTAAATATTCATCTCACCTTCAAGAACTTCACGATGTATTCGACCGGAAGGATCCATGACTGCATATTGATCGGTCACATCCGAGTAGGGTTGTCCAGTACCATATTTGAAAGCGATATTCAACCGCCACTTCGGATGGAATCGGAAATCCTGAATCGCAGTGATCGTGTGACGCCGATCATACGTCGGATAATATTCCCTATCAAAATTATAGCCGAGAACCCGCTTCCGGGTCCAACTCAGTGAATATCCGATCCATCCTTCTAACCGGCCAATCCGGTTCCGGATATAGACATCTCCACCGTAGGCCTTGCCCGATCCACTGAGGAAATTTTGTGATGCAGTTTGATTTTCAATATCTTCATCCTGATCTCGAAATTGCCGATACTGGGCAATATTATTATAATCCTTAAAATAAATTTCCGCATTGACAGAAAATGCCGTTTTATTATCATAATTGATCCCCAAAATATAATGATCCGCCTCCCCAGGTTCGAATGTATCATCTACCGGAAACCACATATCTGCAAAACTGGCTCCTTCCATCTGAACGAGATTCAGAAACTGATGATAGCGGCCGTAGCTTGCCGTGATGTCCCATTGTTCGGAAAGCATCTGTTTCAGAGATAAACGCGGATCGACTCGAAAATAACTGCCGTCACTGTAATTGTCAAAGCGTAGTCCGGTCTGCAGAATCGTCAAAGGGGTGATCTTGAAATTGTCCTGAACAAACACACTAACATATTTTCCCTGAAATCCACTCTTGTAATCGGTATCGACTACGTGATAATTCAAGTCAAAATTCAGATCCTTGAATTCAAAACCCAGATCCATCGAATGTTTCAAATTTGGAGAATAGGTCAGCATCCCCTTGAGTGCCAAATCCTGAATTTCGTTCTTGATGCCGAATTGAACTTTGTCAAATTCAACCTTTGTATCGCTTTTGAATCGGCTGCCTGCAAACACAAAATGGGAAAACAGAGTACTCGAGAAAAGATGGGTCCACTGGGCAGAAAACGTCTGATTTCCCCAATCCAGATCAACGTTTGTTCCGCCGCTCGAAAGATCAAGCAGATCATTGCCAAGATAACAACTCACACTCGCTTGATTTTTCCTATCGATATCAAAATTGATTTTGGCATGAGCATCATAAAAGTAATAAGGCAAATTAAAATCGACTATCTTCGCGGCCAGATCAAGATAGGTGCGCCGTCCCGAAATCATCCACGAACCGTATTTCCAGGGACCTTCCAGAGTGGAACTGGCACTGATCAAACTCAAACGTGTCACCCCATGAAATTGATCCCGGTTACCCTCTTTATTGATCACATTGAGCACGGACGACAGCCGGCCGCCGTATTGGGACTGAAATCCGCCCTTGAGCATTTCTACGGACTTGATCGCATCCGTATTAAAAGTGGAAAAGAAACCAAACATGTGATTCGGATTGTAGACATCAATCCCATCCAACAGAATCAGATTTTGATCCGGGCTGCCTCCGCGAACATAAAGTCCTGCCGAAAAATCGGATAGTGTCGCCACACCGGGCAGCATTTGCAGACCGCGGAACAGATCCGCTTCTGCGACGAATGGAATGGTCCTCAATTGAGGCGCTTGAACAAGAATCTGACTGGGCTTGATGTCCAACTCCCTTTTCTCCCTTTCAGCCGTGATCTCTGCACCTTCCATCAGAATCGCCTCGGGCTCCATAAGAATATTCATTTCAAGATCGTCATCGACACCGACTTTGAAAGATTTGGTCACCGTGGCAAATCCGATAAAGCTGACCACCAGATCATATTGGCCTGGCGGCAAAGCGGAAAGCACGTAGTATCCTTTCAAATTGGTGGCCACTCCGATCTGTGTGTCTTTGATCCATACATTTGCCAAAATAATGGGTTCGTGTGAATCTTTTTCGCGTACGAATCCGTGAATGGTACCTGCTTGCACTTCGAGTATAAATGATACAAAAAATATGAACGAAACAAATCGCTTTATTCGCATACGATACAATCCTCTATGATTATATTGAAAAGTATTATCATCGTGTACGTAAGAAGGGTCGTATGGTTCCATTACACGACAAAAATAAGAGGAGCTATAATCTCTTTGTCAGGAAAAAGGATTACTCGTTTTCCAGTTCTTCAAAATATTCGAACGCATCAATGATATCGAGATAAACACCATCAAAACCGGCGTCTAATATTTTTTTGAGATAGGAACTGTCATTACCACAAATGATGTTCTGCCAGTCGTCGTACCAGTATCGGACTTTGTAATTGCCTCCCCAATCCGGATTTTCATTTTCCAGCCATTCTGGAGGATGCACGCTCCAGTCAGACTGCCAGTAATAGCGGTAATCTTCGGCTTCGCCGATACTCAGATAGGATATCACCAGCCGTTTTCCCCCGTTCGGTTTCGTCTTCAATTGTGCGATTTCGGCAGCGGAATAAGCCGAATCATTGAAAAAGCAATCCATGATAATGAGATCGTAATTGGTTTCAGAAACCGCATCCATGAAATCTTGTTTGGTAGAAAAGTTTTCGGGATTGATCAGGTAGAGAAAATTTTGGGCAGTGGCAAGTGTGTTCACATTGATGTTATTGACATGGAAAGGCTGTGAAGGATAATTAGGAATAACGTTCAGTTCTCTTTGCGGGGCAGCAAACGAAATATAGCCTTTCAAATCGTTCTGCGTATAAGAATCGTCCACTCTATCATGTGAACTACAGTAATCAATCGTCAGGACTTCCACATTGTTCTGTTCGCAAAGATCGCAAAAGGCGAGCATGTATTCTTTTTCGTCATCCGGCGTGGGTTCGTTGTCCTCGTTGTATCCGTAAAAAAGATCCTCTCGTCCCGCACCATCAATGGCTGCAATATAATCAGTTACAGGCGAACCATCGGGCTCTCCATTTAGAGTGATAAGCTCCTGTCCGTTCTGAGGAATAATGATAAAATAACTGTTTGCTGACTTGCCATATCCACTGATCTTATGGACGAAATTCCTCATTTCTTGCCTGTAATTAATCTTGCCGGATTGAGGACGATTAACACCGCCTTTTTCACAGCCGATCAGCAGCGTGACAGATAAAATTAAAATGTATCGTTTCATGGTTTGCAGGATTCCGGTTTGTAAATAAGTCAAGTATTTTACATCTTCAAGATATAGACCTTATCCTGGGAATCTTTTATGTTGCCTCTGATTTTTCCAGTACTTCCAATACGGATTGCATCACACGATTGATCTTCTCAAATTTTCCCTGATCCGATAATATTTCTTTTCCCGTTTGCACATATTGAGAATCACCCAGTTCCTCGCCACAGTTTTCTACAAGGGCACTTGCTGATTGAAATGTGGTTTCCAGATGAAACTGAAATCCGATCACACGATCATGCCAGATAAATCCCTGATTTTGACAGGCCTCACTTTCGGCCAGTACGTTTGCATTTTGTGGAATATCGAAAGTATCGCTATGCCAGTGAAACACTTCGATCTCTTCGGGAATGACTTCGGATAAAATGGTGCCATCCATATCCGGTGAACGGCGAACATTGAACCAGCCGATTTCCCTGTGGGAATTTTCATAGATCCTTGCTCCAAGCACATCCGCGATGAGCTGTGCACCGAGACAGATGCCCAAAACGATTTTACCGGATTCGATAGTCTCTTTAATAAATCGTTTTTCAGCGCCCAACCAGGCATATTTTTCTTCGTCGTAAACACCCATCGGCCCACCCATGACAATCAGCCAATCGAACTCACTGACCGAAGAAAGTTCTTGGTTTTTATACAAATGCGTCGATGTAAGCTGATGTCCCCTTTTCCTTAGCACCGGCTCCATACTCCCCAGTCCCTCAAAAACAACATGTTGCAAATAGTGCACTCTCAATTATTTTCCCTTTTATTAAGGATCATATACCTTTGATTTTCTGCATACTTTCATAAAACATTTCAAGGTACTTGACATTCCTGGAAAAACTTTAATCAAAATAAGCAAAGATAATTAAAAATCGAACAGTTTTTGATCATCGGAAAAGTAAGTATGATCATCGCATCCAAAACAAAAACAACCGGATCCAATGACCCGGCTATTAATAAAATTGAGAAATTTCAGAACTGCTGTAGATCGTTTATATTCATATTATAACGTTTTGCATCACTTGATGAAGGGCTTCGATGCACAAAACGTCAAAATTAAACTAAAACTCTATTTATGCACTGAACGTTCTAAAATCACCGAACCGTCCTTCGTTCAACTACATGCATCTGTTATGTGTTTGTTTTTTATATATCTATATCCCAACGATTTGACATATGAAATGTTTGGCAAATAAAAACATTTCTTCCTTTACTTCTACACTTCCTTCATAATCTTAGTATATTTAAGCTTAAGTCCACCAACATCATGATATTTGTAAAAATCATAGTTCCAATCAGAAGAAATAAGTCTTTTATGGAAAGAATTCTCACTTTCATTATCGCTGACTCTCATTATATGAATTGCCTGCCCATCTGGTTTTACAACTCGCTCTATCTCTTGAAGTTCTTTCTCCAAATTCCAGCCAATAGCATTTGATGTAAATAAAATATCAAAAGAATTTTCTGGAAATGGAATTGAATCAAGAAATCCGTCTATTGTATAAATATTATTGCATTTTTCATTATTAGCCTTCTCTCTGATGAAGTTGCGAAAACTGGTAATGGGTTCTATTGCATATACAGTTCTTGCATATTTTGCCAGCAAGAATGCAAGCATCCCAGAGCCAGCGCCAACATCAGCGACAACTTTTTCTTTTAGCGCTTCAATAGGAATTATTTCTGAAATATCCCATGTAAAATTGACCTTTTCATCATATGTCTCAGGGCGCTTATTGTAAACAATAAGGTCGGCAATTTCCCAAATTAGCTTATCACAATGCTTTTTTATTAAATTCTTATTGCTTATTTTTTTATTTTCTTTGAAAATACCGTTTATGAAATCCTTAATTGGAGGATGTTTTGAAATCAGAAATCGTTTAACAAATGGATATTCCCGAAGTAGTGTTGAAAATTCTTTTTGCGGAACACGATCGGGCAAATATTTAATCTGGAAAGATTCCAGAAACAATAAATCCTCAACATCCAGCTCTATATCGGGAAAGAGCTTTCTCAGAAAATCAGCATATTGCATGAGTATCCTCTTACTATGGAAGTACCGGTCGATTTAAAGAATTTTACTCACTTCTTGTTTTACTATTTTATCAGCAATCCACTTCTTGTAAAACGGGAAAGTGACATCATAATAGTAATCTTTCTTGTCTTTGTAATACTCATAATCCGCAGGCATAACGTCCTTGGCGGCCACAGAAATCGCCTTGAATATTCCGAAGGGAATCATCATGTTCAGTGTCGGTTTGTCCCTGACGCCCTCTTGGATCCGGGCAACAAGTGTCTTGAACGCGGCCGTGATCTTCTCCTCGTTCTCTTTTCGCTGGCTCTCCGGAACTTTCCCAGGTTCATAATGAAGTTCGAGAGACGGCACCAGATTGAAACCAAATATCCTTAGCCCTTTGTCCAGGTATTTCAGAGCATGCTCCGCCCCATAGCCAGAGCAAGTGGCAATTGACATTGCATACTTGTCGAAGAACCAGGGCCTGTGAGCATAGAATCCGAATCTGTCAAACAGGTTTTTCATTAACGCAGTTATCATATGCGAGTAAACCGGCGATGCGGCAATTAATCCGTCTGCTTCCTGAATCCTCCCAATTAGCATATCCCTGTCATCCTTAATCGGGCATTTCTCCTCACCACGCAGGACGCAGGCATAACATCCTCTGCATAGCTCGAATTGCAGGTCCTTCAGCATCAATATCTCAAAATCAATCTCCGAAAAACGGTTCTTGATTGTGCTGAGTGCTGAATACGTGTTTCCTTTTCGCGGGCTTCCACAGATTGCAAGTATTTTCACTTATTACCTCCAACATTAATCTTTGGTTAATAGGTTAAACCTAAATTGAGCGATTCTTGTTTTAAAAGTAAAATAATCGATTTTCCTAAGGAGACTTCAAGAAAAGCAACAAATTTACGAATTCAGTATAAGAATGTATAAATCGATTGGTTACATATGCACAAACACTTGTTATGCATTAGTTTTCTTCCCAACTAAAAACAATGACTTCGTTTTATTCCCAATGAGACAGGATTCTTCAATTGAAAATCCAGCCGATTTCATTAAAGAACTTAGACTCTCGGGAGAAAATCTATGTGTGTGCTGAGGCGGCTTGCCCCAAACTTTCATAAATCTAAAACCTAATTTAATAATCTCCAATGGTTTCATGCCATGATTCGTGAAACTGGTAATTATTAGAATCCCATTGTCTTTTAAAATACGATGACTTTCTTGAAGAACCTTTAGCGGATTTTCAATAACATGAATCAAATTCGCCGTAAAAACACTATTAAATTTATCAGATGGAAATGATATGTTCATACAATCTTCTTTTTGAATAGTGATATTAGTATTTTTATTCAGCCGTTTTTGAGCGACTTGCAATAATTCATCTGATAAATCAGTAGCGTAAACATGGTTAGCTTTATGAGCAATTATTTCAGAAAAATATCCCGTACCGCATCCCAACTCAAGTGTTTCACCCAAATCGCTCAAATTTTGTATTTTTTCTTTTACTTGCTCCAGAAGTTCTTGCCCCACAACAGATTCCTGATTTTTATCATAAGAATCCTGAAACCTACTCCAGTATTTTTCCACTATTTCTTCTGTCATTGATTTATTATCTTTTATTGATTGATTAGACACATAACCTAGTATTATCCGGCTAATTATTCTTCTATTTTATTTCTAATATTAGGAATAAATATCCATTTATGGGGAATCTTCATATTATTAGGAAATTGAATATTCCTATATATAGACATTCTTTAATGTAGGTGCATGTTCCTATTATCATGAATCTTACCACAGATAATTCTACGCTTTCCCTCAATGATGAAGATAAAATTACAACTCAAGTTCTATGATGCACTTCAATAGATGTAGTATCAGGAAAGCAAAGTTTAAATTTAAAGTAAAAAAATATAATTAAAAATCAAGCAATTTCTAACTATTGTACAAAACGATAACGAACACCCCATTCAAAACGAAAAAAGCCGGATCGTCTGATCCGGCTGACTGTCGATCAATTGCTGTATTTATCGTATTATCTTTTAAATATTTGTATCGGATTCACCATTTTTTGAGGAACCCACTCATCAAATGCATTTAACGATCCGATTATTCGTCTTCATCCTCATCGGACAACTCTTCAAGGCTGTCGAGCGGAGAAACATGGACACCGAAATCGCTCAACTCGCCAAGCTCCGAAAGATTGATATTCCCGACAATGTTGACAAACGAGGCCTCGTTGCCCGGATTCAACGACATGATCATCAATCCCACGGCTTTGCCTTTGTCGTATTTGATACTGACATTGGTCATTTCATGTGCTTTCTTTACACGCACAAGCCGCTCCCACTTCTCCTTTGCAAGCTGCTTTTCAATCTTGTCCATGATAGGCCGGACCTGAACCGCCTGAAACGAATCCACATCGAACGATTTGACCTGGATGGAAAACAATCCCTCGAGGGTTTTCGATAAATGTTTATCTCCGTTCGCACCCGTGGTTCTGGCAATCCGGAGCAGAGGCGGCCCCAGAGAAATCTCTGTCACTTCACCGGCATTTCCGGGAATCTGGATTTCTTCCAGATTGACAAATCCAGGCATCTTTTTGATATCGGGATCCTGCGCCTTCAAAACCATGCAAAACAACAGAGCAAAAATCGGAACAAACAAATATTTTTTCAATGCCATCACGAACCTCCTTTTAAAATGGGCACTGTATTTTTGACAACCTTTCTCACGGTCTGCGGCAGTTCGATCAGTAGCGCATCGTCGATTGCCGTTTTTTCTGATTTATGAAGTACCTGAGCCACATAGGCCAGGCTCCATTTGGCCTCTTCCCGAGCCTTTAAAATCTCTTCCTGGGAATAAGAAATTTTTCCACTCTTTTTCTGCTCGATAACGGGATGAATGACTGTAAGCAGTAAAATCAAACCCAACGCAACTGCAGCGCCTGCCCATTTCCATCCCGGATGAGCTGCAAAACTCGGAAATCGAATTGGATGAACAGATTTAGGTTCCGATCCAATCGTATTCGAATAGATTTTATCAACCACTTTGTCCGGACACCTCTGACTGGGGAAACCGGATAAAATGCTTTCGATTTTCTGCCACTTCTCGAATTCTTTCCGGCAATCCGGGCACTTGCGAATGTGCTTTTGAATGTTCCGCTTTTCGTTCCGTGTGATATCCTGATTCAGGAGCTTTTCGATCAAAACCTCTATTTCGCGGCATCCGATCATACCAAAACCTCCGCCATTTCCGGATACTCCCTCTCGATAGCACTCTTCAGCATTTTTCTTCCCCGATGAACCGTGACCTTGACCGTATTGATATTGATATCCAAAATTTCTGCAATGGTATCAAATTTCAAATCCTGAAAATAGTGCATCAACATCATGCTTTTTGTGCGCTCCGGAAGCCCTTCCAAAACGTTTAACAACAATCGCTGTGTTTCATTCAATTCAAATTGCTCGTCCGGATTTTGCATTGCGGATGATGGTGGATACGCAATTTTACCTGGATGAGACGTCGTTTCATAAACATCTTCATGAATTCGTTTCCTCTTTCTCGTAAAATCAATACATCGATGATGTGCAACCTGCATGACCCATGCCTTTATCTTGTGTTGATCGATCTCATCCCAGTGCTGCCATAACCTCACAAATACATCCTGAGTTACATCTTCGGCGTCTTCCCGATTGCGCAAGAAATAGTAGGAATAACCGAAAACGCGGTCTTTATGCTGCTGTACGAGTTTTGGGAATGACGCTTTTTTCATCATTTCACTTATAGGACGGCAGAGCTTTTAAAAGGTTACATTATGAGTGTCAGATTAAAATCAATCATTTATAAGTTTGCAAACTCTTTATGTTGTGCTTAAATATATTCTGTACTTTTCTTTAAAGTTCCTATATTGAAAAGGCAGCCTCCTCGCTAT
>CAZIAH010000115.1:0-11175 GCA_964537715.1 uncultured bacterium
TGATGGTTTTGAGCGCATCTCTGACAGCAAGAGATGTATCCAAAACAGGAACCACAGCGGCTCCTTTTCTAAATATCGACGTGGGGGCCAGAGCCGTCGGTATGGGAGGTGCCTTTGTCTCGATTGCCGATGATATCACAGCGATGTACTGGAATCCTGCCGGCGTGACACAGTTGACACAATCAGAAGTCCTTTTCAGCCATACCCGTTGGATCGCTGATGTATCATTCAATTATGCTGCTTTCGTGACGTCTCTCGGGAATATAGGCACCATCGGCCTGAATGCCACCTTCCTGAGCATGGATGACATGGAAAGAACCACGGAGCTCTATCCGGATGGTACAGGAGAAAAATTCAGTGCGGGAGACTACGCATTCGGTTTTTGCTACGCACGGAATCTCACCGACCGTTTTGCCATCGGCCTCAACGCAAAATACGTCTATCAAAAAATCTATCACTGTACAGCTACAGGTGTGGCCTTCGATGTGGGAACCGTATTCACCACTCAGCTTTCGGGGTTGAAAATCGGTATGAGTATTTCCAATTTCGGCACCAAGATGCAGATGAGCGGACGTGATCTATTGACGCAGGTGGACGTGAATCAGGGAATTGCCGGAAACAACCCAAACATCAATGCCAATCTGAAAACCGACCAATATGATCTGCCGCTGATGTTCAGAGTGGGTGTCTCCATGGATGTATTAAAAGGAATTGGAAACAGCAATCTGATTTTGGCGGTCGATGCTCTGCATCCCAACGATGATGTGGAAAGCGTGAATGTGGGCGGGGAATATGCG
Source organism: uncultured bacterium (assembly GCA_964537715.1). GTDB lineage: Bacteria > Zhuqueibacterota > QNDG01 > QNDG01 > DSAB01 > CAZTZL01. The sequence continues at coordinate 798 of CAZIAH010000115.1, forward strand.
TTCAATCAAATGTTCTTCCTGCGGGCCGGCTACAAATCTCTCTTTGCAAAAGATTCCGAAGAGGGGTTGAGTTTCGGCGCCGGATTACAGTATAGTCTGGCGGGCAAAACACTCAAGATCGATTACGGGTATCATGATTTTGGACTATTGAATGAAGTACAGATGATCAATCTTGGTTTGAGTTTTTAATTGCGATTTACACTGAACAGGAACTGATATGTAAAATTGCTCCATCGTTTTTACGAAATCAAAAAGGTAAGCAAATGGTTTTTCATCTGCTTACCTTTTTTTTAGGCACTTGTTGAATGCTTTCCCAATGGATGACAATATTGTATTATTTTTATAAAAATAATACATTGTTGTTGTATTTTTAAATATATTTCTTATATTTTGTAATTAACTCAAGAAACAATTATTAAAAACCTTATTTATTATGAAAAACACAAACACAAAATCGCCAAAAGCATCATCTGATAAAACCATGAAAAATCTCTCCATTCTCATCGAGATCAATCAGGCAGTGAGTCGCAATCCCGTCCTTCGCGATTCGCTTCAGGCCACACTGGAAATACTTCAAAACGAATACAGTATCCAGTCCGGCGCTGTACTTCTTACGAATGAGGATGGGAAATCACTCAGCATGGCTGCATCGATCGGATACCGAATTGATGTGGCAAAAACCGAATACAAATTCGGAGAAGGGTTGACCGGCCGGATTGCAGAAACCGGAAAACCGGTCATCGTTCCTCAGGTCAGCAAAGAACCTCTTTTTTTAAATCGAATGAGTTCCTGGGATCCAAAGCTGGACAAAGAACAAAGCTTTATCGGCATTCCAATCCGGCTTGATTATAAAACCCTTGGCGTTCTGGTTGTCAGCCTGGTTTACAGCCCCAAACGGGATTTCGAAAGCACATTGAAATTCCTGACTCTGGTCGCATCCGCCCTGCTCCAGCCAATCCGTGTGGAACACGTGATTACAAGCGAGAGACAAAAATTGATCGATGAAAATGTGCTGTTAAGACAAAAGCTTCAGGAAGAATTCAGCTTTCATAAAATCATTGGCAACAGCCACGAAATGCGGGATGTCTACGAACAGGTGACCCACGTGGCCCGTACCAATACGACCGTTTTGATACGTGGAGAATCGGGAACCGGCAAGGAACTGATTGCCGAAGCCATTCATTACAATTCGACCCGAAACGAAAAACCATTCATTACTGTGAACTGCGCGGCCATTCCGGAAAATCTGATTGAATCCGAATTTTTTGGACATGAAAAAGGTGCGTTCACCGGCGCAGTCAGCCAAAAGAAAGGGCGATTCGAAGTCGCGGACGGCGGCACGATTTTTCTGGATGAAGTCGGAGAACTGAGTCCGCTGACGCAGGTCAAATTGCTTCGAGTGCTCCAGGAACAGCAATTCGAGCGGGTAGGCGGTACCGAGAAAATCCGTGTGGACGTCAGGGTCATCGCCGCAACAAATGTGGACCTGGAACAAAATATGAGCAAGGGTTTGTTCCGGGAAGACCTGTACTACCGGCTGAATGTTTTTTCCATCTTCCTCCCCCCTCTTCGGGACAGAAAAACAGATATTCTTCTTCTTGCAGATCACTTCATGCTGAAATATGGCAGACAGCACGGCAAGCCGGTCAAGCGCATTTCAACGCCTGCCATCGACATGTTGATGCGGTATCACTGGCCGGGTAATGTCCGAGAACTGGAAAACTGCATTGAGCGGGCCGTCTTGGTCTGCGAGGATCATGTCATTCACAGCTACCATCTTCCTCCAACGCTTCAAACCGCCGAAAGCAGCAATACCCTTACACAGCTTTCTCTTGATGAGGCCGTGGCCTCTTACGAAAAAGAATTGATTCAGGATGCACTGAAATCGACAAGGGGAAATCAGGCCAAAGCCGCAAGACTGCTCAATTCCACAGAGCGGATCATCGGATACAAGATTCTAAAATACGAAATCGATCCAAAACGATTCAAATCGTAAAGACGATGCGAAATAACATCCCTATTTTTCAGTATACCAGTTCCGCAGAGGCTGAGCCTCTGCGGTGAGAAACGGTTTAAGTCGTAAAAGCTATATTATAATTGTAAATTCTGAAAAGAGATTAAAAAGATTATCATGCTGAATTCATTTCAGCATCTCAAAATACAAGAAAAGTAGGATGGCCATCGGCCCATCACAAAATGGTGGACTTAATGCTATCTTACAAACTACTAAAATAATCCGTCTAACCACAAAAAAACAAAAAGGAACCAAAATGAAATTTCTGTTAATTCTTCTTCTATGGGTCATCTTGTTGGTCTTGTGTTGGCCCATTGCTTTGCTGCTGCTGATTTTCTGGCCGATTCTTTGGCTGTTGTCGATTCCGTTCCGAATCGTGGGCGCGGCCATGGAAGCATTGATGGCACTTGTCAAAGCGCTCCTTTTCCTGCCCGCCCGTCTGCTCGGTGGAAAAGAAAAATAAGGAACGGTCAAATGACAATAGAAGAAAAACTGAAGGTTCTGAAACAATTCGAAGAAGCATCCAATGCGTTCGATGATGTTTTAAAAATGAGCGAGGATCTCATCCTGTTCAGACCATTTGAAGATGCCTGGTCGATCAAAGAACAAATCGTCCACTGCATGGATGTCGATATTGCGAATTTTCACCGCTACAGAAAAGCTGTTGCCCAGCCGGGAGAACAGATCATTTCTTTTAGTGGTGTTTGGACATCCGCTCTAAATTACCAGTCTGCTGATCTGACATCGGCCATCGAATTGATCAAAAATGTGCGCAAATTCATGATCGCACATCTGAAATCAATCGTCAATCATGACTGGCAAAAATATGCATACATGCACGACGAAAAAGGACGCGTGAATCTTGAGGAAGCGTTGATCGATTATGCGGCTCATGCGGAATTCCACCGCAAATTAATCGATAGGAATATCGAGTTATTCAAAAGTAAATAAAGAAAGAAATCAGAATGAATGAAAATCACAGCAGTCATTACAAAGGAAATACGACAGAGCACTTTCTAAATATAGAAGTCATTCTCAAAGAACTGGTTCTTTTGCCCGGACAGACAATTATCGATGTCGGCTGCGGCAACGGATATATGTCAAAAAAATTCTCGAAATTGGTACATCCGTCTGGAAAAGTCTTAGCCCTGGATCGTGCAAAAGAGGCGATTGAGAAACTGAAAAAAGAAACACGAGGAAGCAACATCAAACCAATAGAAGCTGATATCACCCAAAAAACATCCCTCGCTGGGAAATCCGCGGACCTCATTTATCTCTCTAAGGTGTTTCATATATTTTCCAAAAAACAAATAGAAACCTTTCAAAAAGAAGTCAACCGCCTGTTGAAACCGAACGGGAAACTGGCAATTGTAGAAATTGAAAAAGAAGACACTCCCTTTGGCCCTCCTTTGAATATGCGGTTCTCTCCTGACGAGTTGAAGCAAATCATCCAATTGAAACCCGTCTCACTGATAAAAGCAGGAGATTTTTTTTACATGCAGCTATTCGAAAACAGTAACAAAGAATGAACCCAAAAACGCCTTAGAATAATGAGAAAACAAAAAGTCATTGTAAACGATCTCATACAGAAGAATTATGTTTATTATCTTTCTGAAGCCGTCGGAAAACATTTTCATCCGGAATTCCTGCCCGAGCTGACGCCAAAGCAGATGCTGAAAATAGGCGTGTTCGGCGGCAAATACATGACCGACTGCCAGAACGAATTTCCCGAAGAGTGGTTTGAGCATGCAAAGCTTTGCCACGAACGTCACGATCCCGAGTTGAATTACTTCGGAGTCAATGCGTCCCAACCCTTATCCGTTTGGCGGGCAAAAGGTTGGATCTACCACGAAGATCCCAGGGGATGGTTCCAATGGTATTACCGGTACTACATGGGCAGACGATGTCCGGACGATGCACGTCAGATCAAACGATGGAAAGCGATGAAACGGCACATCGCTCAAATCAAAAAGCACTGTAAAAAGGGAGATTTGAATTGCCGGCCCAGACAGAGACAGGCATTGCTGAACTGGGCCTACGACAGCAGAAAGATTTGACCTGATAATTCAAAATCATAATATCGTTTAAGCAAAAACGGTTTGACGGACAGGATACAATATATTGTTCAGTTCTTTTGATTCCTGACCGATTGTTTTTATCTTTTCGATTTGAATATTGATATTTTCCTGATCGACATCGATGAAATTGATGAACAATCTACCTTGCTGTTTTTCTTCCAGAGAACCGCCGCCATTCAAAAACCGGATTCCATTCATTTTATATTCGATATTATTATGAACATGTCCGTGCAACACCAAATCGACCTTGTAATTGGAAAATAGTTTCAGCAACTTGTTTTTTCTGTATATCTTCATCGACTGATTTTCAATCCAGTTCCAGATTTTGTTATTGTATTTTTTGTAACACAAACGATTTGGCATAAAATGATGATGCAGTACGATACATTTCACCTTGTTTTTATTTTTTTCATTCTGCAGTATTTTTCTTATCCCTTCCAGTTCTGCATTTGACACACGCCCGTTCGATGCAAACAAATTATCGAATATGGAATAATAAGCGATGGAATTGATTCCTATTAAAACGATATGATCCAAATCTTTGGCATAAGGAAAAAAAGAATTTTCTACCGGACGATAGATATTATCAAAACTTTCTTTAAAAAAATTGCAGTATTGATGAACCCGTTTCGTATAATCGAGACTTTTACTGATATAGGGAAAATCAATGATATCCTCGGCAAAATGCACCCCTCCGAAAATATCATGGTTTCCTATGGTCATTGATAATTTTTGAGGATTCAAAAAACCATATTTATCCAATATGTCTCTAAGAAAAGAAAAATCATTATAATGAGCAGTATGACTGATATCCCCTGCAATGACGAGATGGTCAACATTTCTTTCTACCGCATAAGAAATCAACCTATCGATATAATAGGTCATCTCTTTACGGTATCTCGTACATAAATGCAAATCAGAAATATGGGCGAGGCGCATAACAGTTCCTTAATTTTATCATACTTTCCTCTTTTTCATGCTAAAAAATAAATGTGCACTGTTAAATCTATGTGAAGATTCTGTTTAAATATTATTAAGAATGATATAGCCATTGAGGGGAAAATAAAGCAGTTAAATTTAAATATTCTGAATTGAAATTTTGGATAAAATACAACATGATACTTGCATTCATAAATCGTATGTGTTAATTTCTTATATTCACTCATTATACTGTACCCCCTTTCTTGATACCTTTTGGGAAAAGCAGTATAATAATAATTAATAAAACCATTTGCCCGACCACTGCTAATGGTAGAGGGTTTAATGTTATACTAAAATTTAATTATTCAATAACTGAATACTGAAACAATCAAAAAAGACGAATTATTACAGTTAGATCATGAACAAACGATTTTTATCGATAGCATTCATATTCCTTATTTTTCAACCATCTCAGGCTCAGGTCGGTGCTCTGGATTTCAGAAATATCACCACCGAAAACGGCCTTTCAAACAATTATGTATCATGTATCACTCAGGATAGCCAGGGATTTATCTGGTTTGGAACCGGATACGGGCTGAACCGCTACGATGGTATTGATTTTAAAATTTATTTTCATGATCCCAAAGATCCGGAAAGTATAACCTGGAACGGTATCGGATCAATCCTCGAAGACAACAGGGGAACACTATGGATAGGCACCGGAGGCAGAGGATTGAATCGTTTTGACAGAGAACAGGAAAAATTTATCGCCTATTGGTCCGATAAAAACGATAGCACAAGTCTCAGCGATGAAGATGGAATCCAAGTTTATGAAGATCGTCAGGGACGATTATGGGTCGGGACATTGTACGGACTAAACCTGTATAATGCCGAAAGCGATGCATTTATCAGATACACACATAATATTAATGATGAGAACAGTATTACCCAGGAACCTATAACCTGCATGTATGAAGACAGCAGAAATAACTTCTGGGTGGGTACAAGTGGAGGAGGCCTTGAACTGTTCAACAGAAATACCGGAAAGGCAATGCATTTCAGGCATAATCCGAAAAATTCTAACAGTATATGCAGCAATTTTGTTAGGTCAATATTTGAAGATAGTAAAAGTGTATTATGGATTGGTACAGATGGTGGATATGATTGCCTGACCTTTTCTGAGGACAGTCCAATATTTAAACATGTTCAAACCGCAGATGGAATGTCATCACAAATTTCATCCAAGAAAGTATTTGATTTGTATATAAGAAAAGGAAGCGATCAGCTTATTAATGCTTATCAGAAAGTCGATTTCACAGACAACCGGGGAAATATCTGGATAGGCACTACCTATGAAGGTGTTAAGTTTTATAATCCACTGCGGGATGTCTTTAATACTTACAAATACCGGTACGACGATCCAAATGGATTAAAAAATAGGTCGGTAACAGCCATTTGTGAGAAGTCTGATGGTAATCTCTGGATCGGTGTAGCTCACGGAGGATTGCATTTATACAATAGAATGAAGAACAGTTTTACCTATATCCCGCTTGATCAAAAAAATCCGAATAATCCGCACGATGAAAGTATTCTGACTATTAAAGAAGACAGCTATGGGGATCTGTGGATCGGCACATGGGGAAAGGGTGTATACAAATTTGAAAAAAATACGGGTAAATCGATTCATTATATGCCCGATGAAAATAATCCGACAAGTTTGAATTCTCTCTTTGTCAGATCAATCTTTGAAGACAGCAGAAAAAATATATGGTTGGGTACAAGTGGAGGAGGAGTTAATCTATACAACAGAAAAAAGGATAGTTTTAGTCCGATAACACTAAAGGGTATAAGTGATATTTTTATTGAATCTTATGACTTAAGTAAAATCGTTTATTACATATATGAGGATAATAAAGAAAATCTGTGGTTTTGCACAGGATGGGGATTATTTCTTTTTGACAGGGATAGTAAAAATGCGAAAAACTGGGTACATGATCGAAATGATTCAACTACAGTAAGTGGCCTTCACGTTCAATTAATTTATGAGGATCGAAAAGGAAATCTGTGGGTCGGTACATGGTACGGTTTAAATCTTTTTAACCGGGGAAATGACACATTTACCAGGTTTGAGACAAAGGATGGACTTCCTTCCGATTATATCAGTGGTATAGTTGAGGACAATCACGGTAACCTGTGGCTCAGTACAGGAAATGGAATATCAAAATTTAATCCGGCAAACAAAACCTTCAAAAACTATGATGTCAATGATGGATTGCAGGGTCAATACTTTAACGATAGAGCTTTTACGAAACTTAAAACAGGAGAATTCATTTTCGGTGGTACGGATGGATTTACTATCTTTCATCCTGACAGTATAAAAGATGTTGAAAGCATACCACCTGTTGTGATTACGGACTTTCAGATTTTCAACAAAACTGTAAATCCGGGAGATAAGGATTCACCCCTGCAAAAGAGTATCAGTCTGACTGATGAAATCATTCTTCCCTATTATCAGCATTCCATATCATTTGAATTTGCTGTTTTGGATTATATTAATCCTAAAAGTAATAAGTATAAATATATACTTGAGGGATTTCATAAGAATTGGATTGAAACAACTGCAGGCCATAGAATTGCCGCTTTCACAAATCTGCATCCGGGTAAATATATTTTCAGGGTCATCGGCGCCAATAACAAAGGAGTGTGGAACAACGAAGGAGTTTCGATCAACATAACGATTACCCCTCCATTCTGGCAGACACTTTGGTTCAGAATTATCATTGTCTTATTGGCTGCCGGATTCATCTATGCTCTTCACAGTTATCGTTTGAAAAGACAGCTGGAAATGGAAAGGATACGCATACGGATAGCCAGCGACCTGCACGACGATGTTGGTGCATCGCTCACCAAAATCGCGGTGCATTCAGAGATTATTCAAACCACGTCAAGTGCCCAAAAGGTCATGCCGTCAGCAAAAAAGATTGGTGAAGTCAGCCGTGAGATCATTACAACCATGAGTGATATTGTCTGGTCCATCGATGCCCGAAATGATACCATCGGCAATTTGCTGGACAGAATGCATGATTTTGTGGCTAATACACTTTCGTCCCAGCAGATAAAAGTCACTTTCAACACAAAGGGCTTGGAATCTTCCAAGAAAATATCTGTGGATAAACGTCAGAATATCTATCTCATCTTTAAGGAAGCTGTCAACAACATTGCCAAACATGCTAAAGCCTCACAAGTGGACATTCAGATTGACAATGATGAGCAAAAATTCCGTATGAACATTAAAGACAACGGAAAAGGATTTGATGTATCTCAAAAGCAAATTGGGCATGGTTTGATTAATATGAAAATGCGGGCAGAACGAATTCAAGGCAATTTGGATATTATGGCTGATGATGGAATGACGATCACTTTGCGAATGAAGCCAATTTAATAAATATAAGCCAGAAACTGGAAACAGAAGACGGGATAAAATATTTTAATTTTCCGGTTTCCCGTTTCCGGTCTCCTTCTCCTTTTATCTCCCATTTTCATGGGATTTACATTCTTGATGGAAAGATTATTTTATGGATATGATTAACACTGCAATAATTGAAGATGACAAAGAAGTCCGTGAGGCCATTCAGGAATATCTGAATTCCCTCTCCAATATTCAGTGCATTGCCTCGAATGAATCTGTAGAAGATTTCCTGATGGAGATGAATGAAGAGAATACTCCTGATATCATTCTCATGGATATCGGATTACCCGGTATGTCGGGCATCAGCGGCATCAAAATTATTAAGGAAAAATATCCGGATATCGATATTATTATGTTAACTGTTTACAATGACTCCCACAAAATATTCCAGAGTCTCTGCGCGGGTGCTTCGGGTTATTTACTGAAAAACCGGCCGTTTGAAGAGATCAAACAGGCCATTGAAATGCTGGATGCAGGTGGTGCGCCCATGACCCCGCAAATTGCCCGCAAGGTGATCGAATATTTCCGGCCAGAGAAAGCACCCAAATCCAAGTCGCAGCTGACCGATAAGGAAAAAGAGATTGTGGTCGGTCTGGTGGACGGTCTAAGCTACAAGATGATTGCCGACCGGATGGACATATCCATCGAAACCGTTCGAACGCATATCAAGAACATCTATACCAAACTCCATGTGCACTGCAAAGCGGAAGTCATCACCAAATCCCTCCGCGGTGAAATATAAAATTTGATTTTCAGATTTAATCAACTCAAAATCCTTTATTTCCCTATTCCCCTATTCTTTCTTTTTTAATTTTTAATCTTACATTTTCAATCTTGATTCTTTTCTTTTTTCTCCGGTTTCCGGTCTCCGGTCTCCAGTCTCCGGCCTCCTGTCTCCGGCCTCCCTTGATATCCCATTTTCATGGTATTGATCGAAGTGAAAAACTGTCCTATATTTTCTCAAGTCAATTTAATAGGAGGATCAAGCCATGAAAAAGAGAACAAGTATTTATCAAGTACGTTCGATCCTTTTTAAAGTAATCTTCATATTATTTGGAATGGGTATATTTTCTATCGCAATTGCACAAAATGGTACCTGGATGCAAAAAACGGATATGCCTACAACAAGACTCGGTCTTACCACCAACGTAGTGGATGGGAAAATCTACGCCATTGGGGGTTATGCTGGCGCAGGTTCTCCAAGGCTAAAGATTGTAGAAGAATATGATCCGGTAACTGATACTTGGGATGATTCGAAAACCGACATGCCAACGGCAAGAACCGCTCACGCCAGCAGTGTGGTGAATGGAAAGATCTACGTCATCGGGGGTATGACGGCGGCATTTACTCCTGGTATATCGACAGTAGAAGAATATGACCCGATAACTGACACCTGGACAACAAAAGCGCCTATGCCAACAGGTAGACTCGGTCTTGCCACGTGCGTCGTGGATGGAAAGATATATGCTATTGGTGGATCGATAAATGTTTGGTCAGATGTTCAACAGACCGTGGAAATGTATGATCCTCAAACAGATACCTGGACAAGCAAAGCCGATATGCCAACTGGAAGATTTATTCTTGCTACCAGTGCAGTGGATGGTAAGATTTTCGCAATCGGAGGTTCCCTGGTTAATAAAACATTTATCTCTACGGTAGAAGCGTACGATCCGATAACGGATACCTGGGAAACAACGAAAACCGACATGCCAACACCAAGAGGGAGTTTATCCACTGGCTTGTTGGATGGAAAAATCTATGCCATTGGAGGTGGTACTACCACAGTGGCTTTTTCAAAGGTAGAAATGTATGACCCGGCAACGGATACCTGGGATACCACGAAAACTGACATGCCAGTGACAAGAACTTTTTTATCCTCTAGCGCCAGTGTGGTTG
>CAZIAH010000116.1:0-11059 GCA_964537715.1 uncultured bacterium
GGATCACAGTATTTACCGGCTTTCCAGTGCGGATAATAGATGACTTCGGAAGCGATCTCGGCCCCGTCCGCCGCATCGACAATAATCGTTCGAATAGAGTCGGTTCCGAAATCTATACCCAGCACATAATGCGTGTTCTTTTTTAGCGTCTTCATTTTAATCTTCTGCCTCAGATTGGAAGTGGACATGGAAAAATATTGAACAAAAATTCAATTTAAGAAAAGTTAAGAACGATATTGTTATATTAAAAATCAGTATAAGAAGTGCGGAAACTCTGCAAGCACTTCCAGAAGTTAAAATGCTTATTAAATTAAATCTAAGATAAAAAGAGTAAAAAGAAAAGCCATTTTTTTTAAAAAATTAACCAAATAGCGTAAGATAAGAATTATTGGCGGGATTGATGGAGTTTACGAAATTTCCGTAATCTAACACTTTTTTCTGTCTCGTGAATTCAAGGAGTATATTGGTTTGACATTTCATGAGTGTTCAAATTTCATCCCAATCGATCGGCAGAGTGAAGAAAAATGTGGATCCGGTTCCAGGTTTCGATTCCACCCAGATTTTTCCCTTGTGCTGTTCGATTATTTTTTTGCAAATTGCAAGACCGATCCCTGTTCCGGGATATTCTTTCGAGCTGTGCAATTTCTGAAAGATTTGAAATATCCTCTCATGATATTGCGGATCTATGCCAATGCCGTTGTCCTGGATGGAAAACAGATAGTCGTCCCTTTGTTTTTTGGCATGGATGTGAATGATGGTTGGCGTTTTATTTGAAAATTTGATTGCGTTAATGATCAAATGGTAAAAAAGCTGATAGAGTTGTTTCGAATCTGCCCAGACCTGCGGCAATGGGTCGTGCGTGATGATGTAATTGCCCGCTTTTAAAATAGTTTTTAGCTGCTCCAGAATTTCTGAACAGTCCGTGCGCTCCAAAGGTCTCATCCGGGTAGTTAACCTCGTATAGACGAGCAAATCATCGATTATGCTTTTCAATTGATAAGAACCGTCTTTGATATAGTCTATGAATTCATCTGCCTCTTTGTCCAGCTTGTTTTTGTAACGTTTCGCGAACAAATCAACATAACTTGAAATCATCCTCATGGGAGTTTGCAAATTGTGAGATGAAATAGAGGTAAGTTGTTCGATTTCCCGGTTTCTTTTTTCCAATTTCTGATTCAATTCCAGAAGGGCTTCTTCCGATTTTTTCCGTTCCGTCACATCCCGGGCAATTCCCAGAATTAGAATTTCATTATTGATCGTTACTGGATAGGTTTTTACTTCTACGTTGACCGTTTTCCCGTCTTTTTTATTTAACACGAATTCATCCGGGCCGGTTGGTTTCATGTTCTTGTTTTTTCCCAGGTTTTCAATCTCCTTTGACAGATAACAGGGAAGGAGCAAACCGATTTCTTTGAGATTTTTACCGATCAATTCCTTTTTCCGGTAGCCCAGTAGTTTTTCGGCAGCCTTGTTCCCATCGATAAAAATGCCTTCCAGATTGTTCAAATAATATGCGTCCGGTGCGAAATCGAACAGAATTCTGAACCATGCTTCATTCTCTTTGAGTTTCTGATCCATTCGATGTTTGTAAAGGGCTATTTCAACGGTGGATCTGATATGTTCCGTTTGAAAGGGTTTGATGATATATCCAAATGGAGTTGTTGTTTTGGCCTGTTCCAGAGTTTTTTTGTCAGCATAGGCTGTTACGTAAATGATTGGAACATCGAGGTTTTTTTGAATCTGTTTTACGGATTCGATCCCGTTTATCTTGCCTTTCAGTACAATATCCATAAGGATTAAATCGGGTCTCAATTTATTCGCTGTTGAAATGGCCTCCTTGCCCCTGCTCACAATTGCCACGACCTGATGATTCAAATCTTCCAGTTTTTGTTTCAATTCGGCAGCAACAATGGCTTCATCCTCCACGATCATGATACGTGCCATTTTTTCCTGTCCTTATTTTTAAATTGATATTGATAATTTTTTTTGCTAACAGTGTATTCGCGCGTCTGATGTTTTTGTCCAGATGTGCAGAGCTGAGAATGGTTGGATTGTTGTCAGTTATTCATTATCAGGGTGTTTACAATCTGCTGGACCAGATTAATGTTTACCGGCTTTTCCAGAAAAGCGAGCGGATTGATTTTTTGGGCACGCTCTTTTATTTCCTCTGTCGCATAGCCGGTCATGAATACAATCGGAATCTTTTTTTGCAAATGTATTCTTTCCGCAGCTTCGATACCGTTTAGTCCTCCTGCAAGCCGGATGTCCATTAAAATCAGAGTCGGAATTTCCTGAATGGCAACAGGCACGGCATCCTCGCCCTTGGCTATCGGTTTAGGAACTTGATAGCCCAATTCTTCCAAATCCATTTTCAGGCCTTTTGCTGTAATCGCTTCATCTTCTACAATGAGTATTTTTACTGTATTTTTCACAGTTAAATTCTCGGTTCGTATAATTCTTCTTTAAGGAGAATGTGCCATACCAAGCCTTTTTTACTTTCGTAATTTATTTTTCCCTGAAGCTGGTGTTCGACCAGGTCGTTTACCAGTTCCAAACCCAGATGGCTATCTTTTTGTATGTCAAATCCCTTAGGCAATCCTACGCCGTTATCGGATATTTCGATTGCCAGTTCATTTTTATCTGTCATAGAAAATTTTGTCTTTATCTCTCCCTGTATCGTTCCGGGGAATGCATGTTTTAGCGCATTGGTGATCAATTCGTTGATGATGAGTCCGACTGGAATGGCTGTATCGATTAAAACTTTTATATCTTTGCCTTCCGTCGTAAATGTGATCTGACCGGATAAATCGGGCTGACTGCGTTTAAAAAGCAAAATTAGATCACTAACGTATTCTTTCAAGTTCAGATGAGACAAATCCTTGGATTCATACAATTTTTGATGAACCAGAGCCATAGATGAAATTTTGTTTTCGATTTCTTTGAAAGTTGCAGTGACTACTTTATTTTTAGTATAACGGGCTTTCAGACTGAGCATCGAGGAAATAACCTGCATGTTGTTTTTGGTACGATGATAGAGTTCGCGAAACAATATTTCCTTTTCCTGAAGAGAAGAAATCAATTGTTCCTGCATCTGTTTGATATTGGTTATATTCAGACTGTAAATATGGATACAGTGGATATTAGAAATGTAACTTATTGTCTGATGATACCATTCCTTGCCAACATGGATTTCACGTGTCACTATTTCTTCATGTTTTCGCCGTAATGAAACCAGCATTTCTGACAATCCTTTTAGGAAAGGATGGTTCAATCCTTTTTCGGAGATTTTAGGGAATGCCGTTTGAGCAGCCGGATTGATGTAGCGCAGACGGCCAGACAACTCGATTTGGAGTACCGGATTGGGATTAATTTCAGGAAATGAAGCGAGCCGTGAGATTTCTTCTTCTGCCTGGACTAACTTTTGTTGTTGCTCAATAATGTTGCAGGCGCGCTTTATTTTTTGTGGAATTGCTTCAAGGAAATTAGCGTCTTTCACAATATAGTCGATGGCGCCCTGTTTCATTAATTCCACGGCAATTTGTTCGTCGCCATGTCCGGTCATGATCAGAAACGGGCCCATCCATTTCCAATCGGCCAGTTTTTCCAGCACTTCTGTGGCGGTCATGTCAGGTAGTTTGTAATCCATCAGTAAAATCATATTCTGATTTTGTTTGAGGGTAGAAAGTGTTTCTCCTCCTGTAAAGGCCGAATGGGTTTCGAAACCTTCTCTTCTCAAATGCTTGGAGATCAGCTTGTTTAACCCCTCGTCGTCTTCAATAATCAAGATCGTATGATGCCCCACGGAATTTTCTGTTAATGAAGGTGCTCGGAATAATGCCGATCTCATTGTCTTGCCTTTCTATTCATCACCGGCAGGCATACTGTTTTATCATGTGTGCCATTGATTTTAATTCTTGTGCAGCGATTGATGCACTACCTTGAGTAATTCTGATGCGCCATAAGGTTTCTGAATGAATTTATAATTCCTTTCTTTCAACAAACTCCAATCTACGTTTTCATCGGTATATCCACTGCTGAGTAATATGTGAATATTTTTATTTTGAGACATGATTCTTTCGGCAAGCCGGTAACCGCTCCCGTCCGGAAGTACCATATCGGTGAATAAAAGTTTGAAATCCTTTTTTTCTTTTTGAAATGCCCTCCATGCTCTTTTGGCGGTATCTGTATCCCTGACAGTATACCCGTTTTCCTCAAAAAGCAATTTGGCAAATTCTCGGATGCCTTCGTCATCTTCAACCAGCAAAATTCGTTCCCCGTTTCCTTTAAAATCGTTCCAGGATTCGATTTTTTCTTTTCCTACTTCAAGTTGTTTGTCGGATGATGGAAAATAAACTGAAAAAGTCGATCCCTTGCCCTGTTGACTGGTCACGGTAATCCATCCGCGGTGTTTTTGTACGACATTTTGAACGACAGACAGACCCAATCCCGTCCCTTTTCCTGTTTCCTTGGTTGTGAAAAAAGGCGTAAAAATTTGATTCAGTATTTTTTCGTCCATACCTGCACCGTTGTCCGTTATGGATAAAACGATATAACGGCCCGGAGTCGCCTTAGGATGCTTTTCGCAATAGGTTTCATCGATGATTCTGTTTTCCGTTTTTATTTTGAGGTTGCCTCCATGAATCATCGCATCTTTTGCATTGATTGCAAGATTCATGATGACTTGTTCGAATGAGGCTACATCGCCCAGGATTTCCCACGTATCTTCCTGAAGATTGGTTTCTATGACGATGTTTTCTCCAAGTATACGTCCAAGCATTTTTAATAGATTTTGAATGATCTCATTTGTTTTTATATTCGAAAATGTCATGGGCTGGTTTCGGCTGAAGAGCAGAAGTTGATGGGTCAGTCTGGCCGATTGATCGGCCGCTTCTTTGATTTGTTTCAGGTCATTATACAGCGGACTCGATTCATCCAATGAGATCATCGCCACTTCCGAATATCCTTTGATGATTGTGAGCATGTTGTTGAAATCATGCGCCACGCCACCGGTCAGTCGGCCGATTTCCGACAGTTTTTGTGCCTGCAGCAATTGATTTTGCAACAGTTCTTTTTCTTTGGTCATTCTGTGTTTATAAACGGCCATTTCAATGGCCGCTTTCAATGTATCGTTGGTGAACGATTTTATGAGGTAGCCAAAAGGTTCGGTTAGTCTGGCACGCTCCAATGTCGTCTTATCGGCATAAGATGTGAGATAGATGACCGGAATATCGAATCGATCGTGAATTTTTTGCGCCGCTTCGATTCCATCCATAGCTCCCTTCAATCGAATGTCCATCAGGATGACGTCCGGATTTTCTTTTTCAGCAAGATCAATGGCGGTTTCGCCGGAATCACAAATTCCTGCAACGGAATAGTTCATGCTTTCAAGTTGATTCTTGATGTCCAAAGCGATAATTCGCTCGTCCTCTACGATTTGTATTCTGATTTTTGACATTTTTGCTGATCTTTAAAGAATAAAAAACATCATGGCATTTCCGGTTTCATTGATGTATCGTTCCATTGATTTCCGGGATTTCGACGACCATCAGGAAGAGACCCAGTTTGCGGATTGCATCTACAAACTTGTCGTAATTGATGGGTTTTGTGATGTAGTTGCTACATCCGAGTGCATGGCATTTTTCTACTTCACGGGGATCGTCTGTTGTTGTAATCATAATCACAGGCATTTTACAGAGTTCGGGATCTGTTTTCACCTGGCTGAGCACTTCGACACCATCCACCTTGGGCATGCGGATATCCAGCAGAAGCAGGTGGGGGACGCCGGATACACGTTTGATTTTAGTGTTCTTAGCAAATAGATAATCCAGTGTTTCCTGTCCGTCCTTGAAATGGATAATCTCGTTCAGAATGCCTGACCGCTTCAGATTTTTACGGATGAGAGCGGCGTGTCCTTCATCATCTTCGGCTAAAATGATTTTGACTTCGTTTTTCATTTTGACTCCTATGCAAAAAAGTTTCGAGTTTTGGGTTGCGAATTTCGAGTTATGAGTTTCAAGTTATGAGTTTCAAGTTACGAGTTTCAAGTTACGAGTTTCAAGTTACATGTTTCGGGTTTTTTCTATTGTTGGTTGAATTTGTTTCCTTTTATTCCGGATTTACGCAGATAATTCATCAGTCCACCAATCATACGTCCTGTCTCAACCATGGATTCGTTTAGATATGAGAATGTTTTTTCTGAAATGGCATAAATTTCTTTTGTGAGGGTACGTGCACGTTGCCAAACTTCCAGTTCTTCAAAATGCTGAATTGTAGCCATAATGTTCCTTTCATGTTGTTACTTGAATTAAATTAAACTCGCAACTCGTAGCATTGAACTCGTAACTTTTAAACTGGTAATTCCACATAAAACCGGCTCCCTTTTTCGGCTTCGGATTCCACATGAATGTTGCCCCCATGTTTGTCGAGTATCCGCTTCACGATTGTCAACCCCAGTCCCGTGCCTTTTTTTGAAGGATCGAGCTGGTGAAACATCTCAAATATTTTATCGACATGATTTTCTGCAATTCCTATACCATTGTCCTCGATACAATAAATCGCACGTTTCCCCTGTTTTTCTCCTGAAATGGTAATTCGGCCTTCGCGATTTGCATTTAGGTATTTGATGGCATTCTCGATCAGATTGGTGAATACCTGATTGATCTGAGTCGGATCGCCTTTACACGGCGGCAGATCGGACACTTCGATCCGGACTTTACTTTTTTTAATCTGAGATTCAAGCGTACTTAATATATCCGAGACAAGTGCGTTCATATTCAACCGGGTGAGGGTGAGTTTTTGGCGGCCCACCCGGGACAGTTGAAGAAGTCCGGTCAGAAGTGTGTCCATTTTCGAGGTGCTTGCCAGAATGAAGCGGATGGATTCGGGAATATCCTCGGTCAGGATGGGTATGATTTGTTTTCGAACTTTAGGGGGAATTTTCGCATCCGACAGAACAGACAAAAGGTGATTGATCGAAGCATCCAATTCCTTGTTAAATCCCTGCACATTGACCAGTGGAGAACGCAGATCGTGAGAAGTCGCGTACAGGACCTGTTCCAGTTCTTCATTTTTCATCCTTAATTCGGTATTCAGTCTTCGTATATTTTCCTCCGAAATTTTTCGTTCTGTCATGTCGCGCGTGATTTTTGCAAATCCACGCAGGTGATCCTCTTTGTCCCGCAGTGCCGTTATCATGACATTTGCCCAGAACCGTGATCCATTCTTACGCACGCGCCAGCCTTCATCTTCGAAGTACCCCTGATCTACTGCTGTTGTCAGTTCGTGGTCGGGCTTGCCGGCTTTAATATCGTTACTGGGATAAAAGATCGAAAAGTGTTTTCCGATGATTTCATCCGGTTTATACCCCTTGACCCCTTGAGCGCCGTCATTCCAGGTAATTACATGCCCCTTTGGATCGAGCATGACAATCGCGTAATCTTTCACACTATTCACCATCAGGCGGAAACGTTCCTCGGCGACTTGAATCGCCTCCTCTGCCCGCTTGCGCTCGGTGATGTCCCAGAAGATGCCCAGCAAGCCAGTAATGTTGCCTTGTTCATCTCTGATGGGCGTCTTGATAGTTAGAACCCACACCTCTCGACCATCTTGGATGTATTGCTCTTCGATTTCTTCTGTCTTCTCCAATTCCATGATCCTTTTGTCGTCCATCCGGTAATGGTCTGCCAGATCCTTTGGGAAAAAGTCATAGTCTGTCTTCCCGCCGAGTTTCTCTGGGGTGATACCCAAATCTCGGGCAAAGTTCGCATTGCAGGACACATAGACCGAATTTTTATCCTTGGTGAATATCTTCTGGGGAATATTTTCAACCAGCGCTCTGTACTTGCGCTCGCTTTCGCGCAACGATTCCTCCGCCTGCTTGCGCTCGGTAATATCCTGAACAGTTCCCAACGAACGGATGGGCTTGTCATTCTCATAGAAGGTTTCGCATTGCTCATGGACAAATTTGATTCGTCCATCAGGGAAACGAAGACGGTGGTCAATGGCGTATGGAGTTCGGGTTTTTAGTGAGTTGGTGTAGGCAGAATTGACCGCATCACGGTCGTCAGGATGGATTGTGTCAAGGAACGCTTCATAAGAAGCGCCAAATTTTTCGGGATCGATCTCAAACATTCGATAGATTTCATCGGACCATGTCAGAACGTTTGTTGTCAAATCCAACTCCCAATTGCCAATATTGGCGATGCGCTGAGCTTCATTGAGACACATGGCTGTATTTCTGAGGGCCTCCTCCGCCCGCTTGCGTTCGGTGATATCGAGGGAAAGTATGAAGATGCCTTCTGGCACCGCCTGAATGCTGAGTTCAAACCACGCTTTGGAGCCGTCCGCGTAGACAAATTCATTCTCCATGCGGCAGGGGACACGATCCTCCATGCATCGTCTTAATGCAGCAAACATCTCCGTGTTTTCGATACCTGGGTAGCATTCCATCATCGTTCGTCCCAGCAGCTCCTCTTTGGGGTGGTGTCCGCTCGCGGCGCCTGCATCATTGATGTAAATGTATCGCCAGTCGGTAGAGATGATCTGGCAACCTTCCAGCATATTGTCGAGTGTACTGTGATAACGTTCTTCCTTTTCCCTGAGTATTTTTTCGGTTTCACTGGTCTGTCTGACAAAATGAACTGTTTTTGAATAAACGAACAGACCGAGTATAACAATTAAAACCGTTTCGACCAGCGATTCCTGCCAGTTGATCGGCGTTCTGGGTGCGTTCATCAGAATGTGAGGCAAGTCCAATATTTCATTGAACCATACAAGAAGACACATTAGAATAAACATGGTTGTTATGGTCGTTGGCAATCTGCTGTCAAGACTTGATTTTTCGGCAGTTTTGGTTTTTGGGGACAAGGGAATGATACTAATCAGGCTGATAACCATCAACAATGAAATAATAAGAGCCACCAGTTCGGCGGCAAGATCTGGTGGGTGGGATATATCACCTGTTATGAATCGGTATATTGTTATGGATCTACGGAATGCCATGAGTGATATTGCGATGGCAAAAAACGTCCAGGCATTTTTTTGTTCTGAAACAAAGATAAGTCTCAAGGAAAGAAAAATAGCAAGACATTGCAAGAAGACAGATAGGAATAAAACCCATGTTACAAGCATCAATCATCCTCCTTAATAATACAGGAGTGCTTGATTTAGTTGCCTTTGTTTCATCAATAAAATTTTCTGAAATCGATCTTGATAAAAGTGGAAGCAGTCCTCCGATGTTACATTTTAAATGTTAAAAAACACATGAAAATTTGCCATATTTTTACCTGATCGATTGGATTATTCGATAGGATGAATACATGATCCAGACGTTAACTTATTAACTAATATAATGATAAGATTTGCGAAAATCCACTTATATTTTTCAGAGACTATGAGAAAAAGTGCTATCCGATGGTTGGATATCAGAACAGATCGATTTCTATTTTTTATTGGGAAAGCCAGCCGCCGTCGATAACAATGCTCGATCCGGTGGTGTAACTCGAAGCTGGTGAAGAGAGATAGAGAATGATCCCGCGGAGTTCGGCGGGATCGCCCCATCGGTTTATGGGGATCATCCGTGTAATGGCCCGACTTTTGTTCTTATCCTCCAATACAGGCCGGTTCATCGGTGTTTTGAATGCTCCTGGACAGATGGCGTTCACACAGATTCCGTAATCTGCATTTTCCAAGGCAAGAGCGCGGGTCAATCCCAAAATGCCGGCTTTGGAAGACGCATAAGCCGTTCGACCGGGAATCGCAATGTGGGAGAGCGCCGATCCAAGAAAAATAATCCGGCCCCACTTCTTTTTCCGCATACCAGGAACAACGGCCTTCGCTGTAAGAAAAGATCCTTTGAGGTTGATATCGAGAATCTGATCCCATTCCGATTCGGAGAGGAGTGTGGCATCTTTGCGGATATTGATTCCGGCACTGGTAATCAGGATGTCCACCGAGCCGAGTGCAGTTTGGGTCTGTTCGACCATTTGTTTGATGTCGCTATGCCGGGACACATCGGCTTTTAGCCCCAGAACTGTCTGTCCGGTCTGTTTTGTAATCTCTTTGGCCACGGTTTCGGCTTCCTCCTGATGCCGGCTGCAGAAGGCGACGTTGGCTCCGGCCCGGGCAAGCGTTTCCACAGCAATGCGTCCAAGGCCTTTGGAGCCGCCGGTCACAAGCGCAACTTTACCGGTGAGGTCGAAGAGTTCGTTAAAAAGCGCGTTGGATTTCAATGATTGACTCCTGTTTTGGATTACATCGCATTACGTTGATTGACATTTTTAATTTACTAAAAATGTACTGATTTAACAAATAATTCATGATAGGGATTTCATTCAAAACGGATTGGTGATTTTGATTGATTTTTTAAAGGATCGTTTATACATTGCTATTGGCTTCAAATTCCGAAAGGAGTGAATCATGTCTCGTCGCATATCTAATTTTGGAATTATATCTTTTATTTTTCTACTTGCATTCAATCTGTCCGGCAAAGAAAATCCGATCACTGTCCAGAATAATGCACGCTTCACTGTGATTACGCCCGAGTGTATCCGGATAGAGTATTCGGAGAAAGGTCAATTTGTCGATCAGAGGACGCTTTTTGCAGAGAACAGGGATGCAAGAACGGATCAATTCAAATGTAGTCATGAGAAAGGTTCAACGATCATTGAAACCTCCAGAATGCGGCTGGTTTATACACCGGATGGAAAACCGTTTTCACCTGACAATCTTCAAATTCAAGTTTTCCGGGG
The DNA here is from genome assembly GCA_964537715.1 of uncultured bacterium. Taxonomy (GTDB): domain Bacteria; phylum Zhuqueibacterota; class QNDG01; order QNDG01; family DSAB01; genus CAZTZL01. The sequence continues at coordinate 10,749 of CAZIAH010000116.1, forward strand.
AAATGAATCGGTTCGATGGGTTCCGGGTCTTGAGAATAAAGGAAATTTGGGTGGAACCATCCGGACACTCGACAATGTGCGCAGCAAGGTCGCTCTGGATGACGGCATTCTCTCGACAGACGGATGGACTGTGCTCGATGATTCCGGTCAGCCGGTATTGACCGAAACATGGGTGACCCACCGTCCGGATCCACAAGATATCGACTGGTATTTTTTCGGATACGGCACGGATTTCAAGGCGGCACTCAAGGCATTGACCGCCATCGGCGGCAAAATCCCTGTTCCCAGAAAATATGTGTTAGGTTCGTGGT
>CAZIAH010000117.1:0-11013 GCA_964537715.1 uncultured bacterium
TCACGTATAGGGGACTTGCACCCCATTAGATCACGCCCATGCCGGGCGTACACAAAGCTTATGCAGTGGACGGAAGGATAGTTTTTCAAATGAGTTACGGCCATTGCATTGTATCATATTTTGTGAATAATTAAAGTTCAGTGCGTTGTAGCCCTTCCGCCACTGATACGCGGTCGTTAGCCTATAATAATGTTGAAGACAATGATTTAAATTTGAGGGTATAAAATATGAAAAGCAAAGCGCTAATATTTGCACTGATGCTTTCGGTCATTCTTATTATATCAAATTGCATCAAAGACAAATCCATTCCAACAAGCCCTTCCGATGAGAGCAACCAGGATAATCAGGACTCAATGGTAGTAAAAAAACCAAATATATATATCTATCCGACACAAATCGAACAACTGCAAATTAAAGTGTTATTTCTTCAGGGAGGCAGAATAATAAATTCAGAACCCCTCTATGAGAATGGCTGGAATATCTCTGTTGATACTTCAGGAACAATCAATAACAAGTTTCGATATTTATTTTACGAATGTAAACTACCAAATCGTTTTCAAACAAATAAAGGATGGCTGGTAGCAAGAAACGATCTCACACTATTTTTTAACGAGAACATGAAAAAATTTGGATTTAATGATGTTGAAATAAAGGATTTTATAGAATACTGGATACCCATATTAACAAAATATCAATATTATTTAATTTACCCACAAAAAACAGACATTATCAATCAATTGTTGGAACTGCAGATTTCAAAGGAGCCGGATAGTATTCAGCGTTTATACTATTTATTCAAAGGCGTAAATATGGATGAAATCGGTAATTTGCAAGAACCTCAAATATCAGAATTTACACGAAAGGGTTTTGCAGTGGTCGAATGGGGCGGCATATTTTCAGAATGAGAAAAGGAATTACAGATATTCAAAAAACTGGTTGATCGTCCAGGGGTTCCGCCCCGAGACGCGAAGATTTCGATCCCACGAAGGGGGGATCAAAGAGGAGGGTATTGAATAATGAAAGTAAGATTGCTTAAGTATGTCGGAATATTATCCTTGCTGTTTTTATCACTCTTACTCGTATTTATTCAGAGTTGTGATTCTGACGCCACAGATCCTCAAGCTAATGAGGAAACTATAAACGTCGCAGGTAGCTGGGAGTTAACCACCACAATCACATCTAATACATTCGGATTGTCAAATGGAGAAACGAATACAGAATTCATTTATCTTTTTGATAATAATGGTGAATTACCAATTTCGATGGCCATTGGGGAAATGGTAGTGTAAATGGCAGAAACATACATTTTACTGGTACTGAAGTATCCGATGATTTCGATACTACAGCCACACTTGTGACAGAGGGAACAGGCTCCATCTCTGAAACAGAAATTATTGGGATATTTGAGACAGAAGTCTATATCAGCCAGGATATCAGTAGTGATAATCCAGACGGCACGATTACTTCAAGCTTTAATATGACGAAGTTAGAAGAAACGACCTGCTATGATCGTGCAATCTTTGGTGATCCAGAAGATTCAGAATACATCTTACCTTTTCCAGTTGGTGCTGCATATCCTGTTTACCAAAGCTACTGTTGGTGTGCAGGTGGGCATCGGAATCAATTAGCCTATGATTTTACCATTCCTATTGGTGATACAACTGTTGCTGTCAGAGGGGGTATAGTACGCGAAATCCGAGAGGATTCTCCTGATAACGGAAAAGGCGTTGGTGAACATAATTGTGTTTATATCCAACACCAAGATGGAACAGCCGCATTCTATGCTCATCTCATGCAGAATAGTGTAATCGTAGAGCCAGGTGATACTGTGGTAGCTGGTGAATATTTTGCATGTAGTGGCAATTCGGGTGAGTCTGGCGAACCGCATCTTCATTTCGGAGTATATGAAGACTACCCCCCAGTTGAAGGCATTGATGTACCTGTAAATTTCAAGAACGCTGAAGGCCTCCTTGACAGTCTGGGTGGTCTTATTAGAGGAGAAGTTTACACAGCCATGCCATATTGAAACAACGATACTGGTAAATGTCTAATAGAAGAAAAACATTTTTTCCTTATATATGGTCATATTTTTCCTTTTATTAGACATGTGATTGTGTTAGAAATGGTATATAAACTTAGGTTATCTTAGTAAGGCTGTTAAAAACAGGATGATTGCTTACTGTGGAATAGATTGCTCTAAATGTCCAAGCTATCTTGCAACTCAGTCAGGAAAGCGTGAGGAGTTAGAAAGTGTCGCAAAGAATTTAGAAAAAGTATATCGTGCTGAAGTGAAACCCGAGTATGTAATTTGCGATGGCTGCAGATCTGAAGGCAGACACTCATATTTTTGCACGAATTCGTGTAAAATGCGTAAATGCTGTATAGATAACGGATTTTATTCTTGCATTGAATGTTCTGGTTTTCCCTGCAAGGAACTACAATTTGAATTGAATAATACGCCGGAAGCGAAAAGCAATTTAATAAAAATGAAGACCATTGAAGCGAAAATCATGAATAAACCTCCAAAGGAGTAAAATGAGACTGTGGTCGATTCATCCAAAATATCTGGATATGAAAGGCCTGATCGCCCTGTGGCGGGAAGCACTTCTGGCGAAAAAGGTTTTACAAAACAAAACCAAAGGATATAAAAACCATCCACAGTTGATTCGCTTCAAAAACCAATCCTCGCCTGTAAATGCGATCAACTTCTATTTATCGGAAATATTTAAAGAATCCCAAAAAAGAAATTTTAAATTTGATATCCGCAAAATTGGATCGATACAACCGGTAATTCAAATTCCAGTCTCCTCAGGCCAGATAAAATATGAATTTGATCATTTATTGAAAAAATTAAAAGAAAGGGATGCAGATCAATATCGAAAATTGAAAGATCAAATAAAGATAGCACCTCATCCTCTGTTTAAAAAAGTTCCGGGCGCAATCGAAAAATGGGAAAAAATAAAATCCTAATCCAATTTCTGTCAACCCTCTTCCTGACGATAAAAACAGAATAGAAAATAGACGTTTCCAAGCCAAAAAATTTTTCAACAGAATATATTGTTATTTTTTAGTTTTTATATTCTCTTTCACACTTGCTTTTGAGAAATGAAATATTTATATTAATTTCAATTTATTGTATACTTCAGAAGAAATTTATTCCATAAATTTATTGCCGTTGTGTGTATAATGGAGGGTTCATGGCAAGAAGCAAAAGCAAGCAAAAAAGAATTCGTGTTAAACTCAAACGTCAAAGAAGAGAACGAAAAAGAAAACATTCTTTCAAACAACCGGTCATGAAAAAAGTTGTAAAACCGGTAGCAGCACCGGTCGTTGAAAAAGAAAAGCAGCCCGCTGCTCCCAAACCGGCTCCAAAGAAAGTTGAAGCCAAAGAAGTAAAGAAAAAGACTGAAAAGAAAGAAACCGTTAAGAAAACTGCTGCTCCAAAAACAGCCAAGAAACCGACAAAAACCGCTACCACGGCAAAAACAGCGAGCAAGGCAAAATCCGATAAGCCCAAAGCAAAACCCAAAACTACCGAAAAGAAGTGAGTATGCTGCAAGTAAAACCTTTTAAAGGTTTGCGCCCTGTACCGGAAATGGCAAATGAAGTTGCCTCTCCCCCTTATGATGTGCTGAATTCCAGCGAAGCCAGAGAAAAAGCAAAAGGCCATCCGCATTCTTTCCTCCATGTGATCAAACCGGAAATCGATTTGGACTCTTCTATAGACATTCACGACAATCGCGTGTACGATCAGGGAGCAAAAGCGCTCAATCAGATGATTCAGGAAAAAATCCTCATTCAGGACGAGCAGCCCTGTTACTATATCTATAAACTCCGCATGGGAAATCATGAACAGATCGGTCTGGTCGCTGCAGCTTACGTGGAAGACTATCTTCAGGGCAGAATCAAAAAACACGAACACACTCGCCCTGACAAAGAAACCGACCGAACCAATCACATCGATCATCTCAATGCGCAGACCGGCCCGGTTTTTCTTCTCCACCGGTACAACAGTAAAATTGCCGCACTTCTTGATAAAGGAATGGAATCTTCCCCTATTTACGATATCCAAGGCGACTACGAAATACGACACACGGTTTATGTTGTTGATGATCCTGAATTAATCGCCAAAATCCAAAATCAGTTTGAACAACTTGACTCACTCTACATTGCGGACGGACATCATCGATCCGCCGCGGCGTCCAGAGTGTATCAAAAACGCAAGAAAGAAAACCCGCATCACACGGGCAGCGAACCCTACAATTACTATCTGACGGTCATTTTCCCAGATACACAAATGCAAATTCTGGATTACAACCGTGTGGTTAAAGACCTGAACGGATTGTCCAAAAACGAATTCTTTAAGAAAATGGAAACCTGCTTTTCGATTCAGCCCTATCAGGGAACAGGGTCCAATACCTGTAAACCGATCAAAATACACACCTTCGGTTTGTACATGGAAGGACAATGGTATCTTTTGGAGGCAAAGGAAGGAACGTTTGATCCGAACGACCCAATTTCAGTTTTGGATATTTCCATTCTTCAGGACAATGTATTGTCGCCTATACTCGGAATTCAGGACCCACGTACAGATGACCGGATCAATTTCGTTGGGGGAATTCGAGGTCTCACGGAATTGGAAAAACTGGTTGATCAAAGTGATTATAAACTTGCTTTCTCGCTCTATCCAACCAGCATCGAGCAGCTCATGGCAGTGGCCGACGCCGGCCGTGTGATGCCGCCCAAATCGACCTGGTTTGAACCCAAACTTCGCAGTGGATTGATCGTTCATTATTTAGGAAACAGTGTAAATAGTTAAATACGAACCCAAGGAGGGAAAGAAAATGAAGATTCTGATCTCTGATGCATTCGATCCATCTCTTCCGGACAGACTGAAGAAATTCGGGGAAGTCACTGACGACAAATCCCAGATATCTGACTCAGAAGTCGTTTTGATTCGAAGCAAAACCAAATGTACGAAAGAGTATATCGATAATGCTCCCAATTTGAAACTAATCATTCGCGGCGGTGTCGGTCTGGATAATGTGGACCGGGAATACGCCAAAGAAAAAGGCATCGAAGTTAGGAATACTCCGGAAGCATCGAGTGTCGCCGTGGCCGAGCTGGCTTTTGCCATGATGATTGCTGTTCCCAACCGGCTGATCGATGCTCACAACAGCATGGCCGCGGGTCAATGGAACAAGAAAGAACTGAAACGCACGGAACTGATGGGAAAAACACTCGGACTGATCGGCGTCGGGCGTATCGGAACTGCTCTCGCAATCCGAGCCCATGCATTCGGAATGCACATCATCGGTTATGATAATTTTGTGAATTCTTCGGATTATGTGGAATTAAAAACGTTGAATGAGGTATTGGCCGAATCCGATTACCTCTCCCTCCATGTCCCCCTGACCTGTGACACAGAAGGTATGGTCAATAAAGCCATGATCAGTAAAATGAAAGATGGCATTGTACTAATCAACACCGGACGCGGCAAATGCATCAATGCCGACGATGTTACGGAAGCTTTGAAAAGCGGAAAGATTAAGACTTATGCTGTCGATGTGTGGCCTTCGGATCCTCCGCCGGAAGATTACCCCATTCTTAAGGCTCCAAATGTGCTCATGGCCCCACACATTGGCGCGTCCACCAAGGAAAATTTACTGCGCATCGGAGATATAGTTGTCGATATCATTGAAGAATTTCAGAAAAAATAAGGAGTGAAAAGAAATGGCTGATCGAATATGGAATTTTAATCCAGGTCCGGCAACACTGCCTTTGCCCGTTTTGGAAAAAGCCAAGGCCGACTTGCCAAATTACAGCGGAACGGGTATGGCAGTCATGGAGTTGAGCCACCGCTCCAAGGAATATGCCGCAATTCATGCGGAAGCCAAAGAGCGCATGATCGAACTTTTTGACATCCCTTCCAACTACAAAGTTCTCTTTTTACAAGGAGGAGCCAGTCTTCAATTCGCCATGGTTCCCATGGACCTATTAAAAGCAGGACAAACCTCGGACTATATCGTAACGGGTTCCTGGTCGAAAAAAGCGCTCAAAGAGGCAAAAATTATTGGAGCTGCCAATGTCGCAGCTTCTTCCGAAGAAACCAATTTCAACCGGATTCCCAAGCAGGGCGAACTCAAGTTAGATCCAAACGCCGTATACTGCCACATCACGTCCAACAACACCATTGCCGGGACACAGTACGCAGCGTATCCAGACACGGGCAATGTTCCTCTGATTGCCGATATGTCTAGCGATATTCTCTCACGCAAAATCGATTTCAGCAAATTCGGATTGATCTATGCGGGTGCACAAAAAAATCTCGGCCCTTCGGGTGTGACTGTTGTGATCATCCGGGACGATCTTGTAGAAGCCAGCCGCGACGACATCCCGACTTTATTGCAGTATAAAACCCACGTAGACAAAGATTCGACATTCAATACGCCCCCCACCTATTCCATTTACCTGGTGAAACTGGTGCTGGATTGGGTGAAATCACTTGGCGGATTGAGCGCCGTGGAAAAACGCAATCAGGAAAAAGCGGGCATGCTTTACGATTTGATCGATTCCAATCCCAACTTTTTCAAAGGGGCAGCGGAAAAAGAGAGCCGTTCTCTAATGAACGTGACTCTTCGTTTGCCGACCGAGGAACTGGAAGCCCAGTTTATTGCGGAAGCCAAAGCGGCAGGATTTGGTGGTCTAAAAGGACACCGTTCCGTGGGCGGTATCCGCGTATCGATTTATAATGCATTGGAACCGGAGGGTGTGAAACAAGTGACCGAATTCATGAAAGCATTCGCCCAGAAAAACGGATAAACTTTTTCCACATTAAAAAAGCAAAACCCCGGTTTCTTCCGATTCCGGGGTTTTTTATTATATGAGTATGTTCAGAATAGTCTACTTCACCAAAACCATTTTAATCGACTCGATCTGCTGGACATTTTGTGAGATTGTTGTCAACCTGGCCACATACACACCGCTCGGAACCATTGCACCACGGTCGTTCTGACCATTCCATTGAACCGTATGAAGGCCCGCTTGTTTTCTTCCAATTGTCAGATTTTGGATTTCCTGTCCGTTGAGATTGAATATGGACAAAACTACGTTGGAGGATTGTTCAACACGATATTCAATCGTTGTAATTGGATTGAAAGGATTGGGATAGTTTCTCAGCAATTTAAAATCGGCGACGGATTGCACGATCCGGTCATCCACTGCGGTCGGATCGCCCGTGTAATGCGAAATGCCTTGATCCGTGCCAAACCAGATCGAGCCATCCAGATCCACGGCAATGTCACGCACATTGTTACTGATAAGACCGTTACCCGTTGTAAAATTGTAAAAATTTGAACCATCGAAGGCAGACACCCCTCCATGTGTGCCGATCCATTTCATTCCTTCAGGATCGACCGCAATGGCCTGAATCGTATTGTTCACCAGACCATTCCCAGTATTGTATGTCGTCCAGAGTTCTTTTGCGGCTGTGGTATCGTGTTTGGCCAGTCCGTTATACGTTCCATACCATTGAACGCCCGAACTGTCCACATAGATCACTTTGATATTCATGGCGGGCAGACCACTCCAAGGTTGAATATACGAGGAAGCCGCTGAAATCGCATCCACACCTTTCGAATAAAGTCGGGAAACGCCATCCCCGTTTGTGCCAATATAGGTCCAGATGCTGTCCGCCTCAGTAATCGGTTCATAGCCAATCGAAAGAATGTCATTGTCTACAATTTCCGGTATCGTGGTCTCTGTATAGGTCGTCCAATCGCTTCCCTGAAAGCGGGATAATCCACTGTCTGTCCCAAACCACCGGTTGTGTGAACTGTCCACGACTGCCACGCGCACGACATTCGACGGCAGAGCGGTATTGTCCGTCCGGTAAGGCGTAGCGTAGGAGAGTGCATCAATATCATCGATATTGACCACGGTCACACCGTTGTTTGTGGCGATCCACAATTCCGAACCGTGGCTTGTCAATTCAAAAGCAATGTCATTGATATCATCATCAGCCAAAGTATATGTATCCTCTGTTTTACGAAAGGTATGCCATGCACTTCCGTCAAAACAGATCAGGCCGCTGTCCGAACCGAACCATTTCAATCCGTTCATATCCACACAAACCGCACGAATGTTATCACTGATGAGTCCGTTGCCCTCTTTCGTGTAACTTGTCCATTCCTGTGCAAAAAGCATCTGCTGAGCAAGCATGAAAATACCAAGTCCGAATATCATCTTTTTCAATTTACTTCCTCCCATTTTTGGGTTTATGGTTTACATTTCAGGAAATGAAACTTCTGCGAGATAAGGTAACTCTCGAAATCGATGGTCGTAATCGAGACCGTATCCTACAACAAAAGTATCCGGTATTTGAAATCCAATATAATCGGCCCGGAATGCGATTTCCCTGTTTTTAAGTTTTTCCAGCATAACACAGGTTTTGATCGTTTCCGGTTTTTTTTGCATGAGATGTCTTGTCACCGCCTGCAACGTCTGGCCTGTATCCAAAATATCGTCGATCAGCAAAACCGGTTTACCGGTAATATCGATGTGTATATCATGATTGATTCGAACATCGTTTGATGAATGCAGTTGTGATCCGTACGAAGAGACGGTTAAAAAATCGATGCTAAGGAACAAACGAGACTGGTGAAACTCACGGATCAAATCGGCCAAAAATACAAAACTTCCGGTCAGTAACCCGATCACGAACAGTTCGTCTCCCTGAGAATCCTGAATGATCTCGCGTGCCAATTCCGAAATCCGGTCCCTGATTTTCTCTACCGAAATTAACTCGTTTAATTTTATTTGCTCCATTTTATCCATAAAATAATTTGGACGATATCCATTAAAGAATCTTATCCAGATCAATCACTCCCGAATCGTCGATAATGTCTTTTCCTTGATTGTAAGGTTTTGAAATTTCATTGAGATGCAGAAGAACTTTGTGCTTTTGCCTGTTTCGTAACAATCTCGGTTGAAAATGGGTATGATAATTATTGACATCGATGGGAATGATTTCGGCCATGCTTCGGCCGCCGTTTTCGAACCGGACCTTGAAAATCATACTCTCATTCACATTTTGACTGTAAGATCCGAATACAAAATTACCGAGACTGTATGCAATCAGTTTACCACGATAGATTTCCACACCCTGCAGTACATGTGGATGGTGACCGATAATCAAATCCGCACCGCTGTCAACCGCCCGATGCGCATATGTGCGTTGATACTCTTTCGGATAATGCATCAGTTCGCCTCCCCAGTGAAAAGAAACCACAATTAGATCCGTTTCCTGTTTCATGCTCCGGATGCATCTCTTCATCGCTTTTGGCCGGGGATACGCTGTTCCGCATGATCGGGAAGCTGCCCAGAAATCATCGGGATAGGTCAGAGAATAGGCCAGAAAACCGATTCGCCAGTCACCGCATTCGATAATGCACCCCTTTTCCGCTGCCTTGTCATTTTCTCCGGCACCACAATAGTGGATATTTAGACTGTCCAAAATTTTAAACGTGGATAACAATCCCTCTCTGCCGTAATCGAGAATGTGATTGTTGGCAAGCGTAAGCACATCGAATCCAGTATGAATCAGGCTTGCTGCATAATCAGGGGGTACACGAAATGTAAATTCCTTGTCAAACGGTTTTCCCTGTGTGGTAAAAGGGGCTTCCAGATTGGCCATCGTGAGATCGGCGGATTTCAGAAAAATGCGCAATGAATCAAATGCGTAATCGGAACCGTTTTGACTGAAAATAGAAAGGGCACTCCCTCCCATCATCAAATCACCGACTGCGATGAGAGAAATTGCCCTTTTTTGAGTTTGATTGAGATTCGCCGTCTGGCTTTCCTGACCCTCAAGAATCGAAATCAGAACGACTGACGAAACTATATAACAACATAGACAGGCCCATCTAAAAACCGGAGTATTTTTCAAAAATGCAATCCCCTATGCCTTGGGTTTCGATTTCGCACTCTTGGTCTGCGGTTTCTTGGCAGGTCCACTCTTTTTTTGAGTTTCGGATTGCGTTTTTGGTTTTACCGTATCCTTTTCAGCTTCTTTCTTAATTTTTTCAATTTCGTTTTCCTTGGATTTCAAAGATTTGATCAGAGAATCGATCTTTGAAACCGTTTTCTTCATTTTCTCATTCTGGGCCGATGCCAGAGCCTTGTCCTTTTTCACCAGATTGTATACTTCATTGCCAAGTTCCCGGAATGCCTTGTCCCGATCTGTTTTTAGTTTCAGTATCTCAACTTTTACTTTACCGATCTTTCCGTATTCCTCGGTTTTTTCAACCACGACAGTGACACCTTCTTTTACTGTCTTTTTAACATCTTCCCAAAGTTTTGCCATAACAATACCTCCAAATAAAAAGTGATATCCTTGTTGATGATGACTTCTAATTCAATATCAAATGAACTTCTTGATATATTATACATGCCAAAACATCAAAGGATTCAAGATTTTAACTGTTTTCGAATTTGAACAATCCAAACCCATCCAATTAAACAGCCGATCAAATAATAAAGAAAATCCAGCCAGGAAAATTGTGTCCCGATGAGCGTCCGGCCGATAAAATGGGACCGGATCGCTTCAAGTATTTTCGGATGAATCAGCTGGAGAAATTCGAGAGCCAATGTCCCGATAAAAACCCACATTCCGATTTTCCATGCGGCAATATTTGTCAGAAAAAAACAGAGTATCAGACACCAAAAAATTTCATAGAACACACCGCTCAGAGAATTCTGCATCCAAAACCATGCCGGACCGGAGTAAAATTTGGTTGCAAAACCGAGTGGGACTAAAATCAACAAAGACAGGATAATTTTCCGGCGGATCGAACTTTGATACGACTTATCCGTTTTCATCGAAGTGTGGAATTCAACCAGTGACAGAACTTTTAACAAGTTCTGCAAATCGACGGCCAAACTGTTCTCCCTTTTTTAAATCCGCCTTGTCCGGTCCGCCCTGAAACTCAAATGTGTCCATCCAGTCCCATTTCA
>CAZIAH010000118.1:0-10867 GCA_964537715.1 uncultured bacterium
GCTGCAGCCTGTAACCAGGTTTGGTGGAAAAATAGAGCGTCCAGGTTCTGTGATAAATATTGAAGGATACCGTGTCGCGAAAGGCTGCCTGATAAGTCTGATTGATATAATGCATGCTGTCGTCGTCATCGTAAAAAAGATCATTGGCCTTCGGTGTACTGCCGTCATAGATTTCCAGGTCGATATTTGCATAACGATTGTACTTTTTTAAAATATGGGTCAATAAATCATCCGCCCGGAACATGGCAATCAGAATCCCTTTAAAGGCTTTTCGACGTTCTTCAATTGTTTCGGCGGGTGCTCCGTATCGATAGACCGGCATGCCAATCATGAAACCGGGGATGTTTCTTTGCTGATCTGTAAAAAGTGTTGTTTTGGTGGAAATATCCGGTTGACCGCTGTCTCGCACACTTTCGATCAAATCACGACAGACTGGATCGGATAACAGATCCAGACCGTGCATGGCTTTGTTGGAATCCCAATGCCAAATGTAATTGACCACGACATACTCCTGCTGATCTCCAATGCCGGTTTTGCCCCCACTAGAAGCGGAGAATATGCGGAATTTCGGAAAACCTTCTTCGGAAACCGTATGATCGTTTCGAACCTTACGGACGAATGCCTGTTTTTCGGATTGCCTGACAAGGATGCTGTAGGTTAACGAATGCATTCCGGGAATTCGTCTCATAAGCCACATTTGATTGAAATACTTTCGCCATTGATTTCTGCTGATTTCAGAAGTGGTGGCGAACAAACCTTTCAATCCGTACAAAACAGTGGCATATTCTTCAATCCGATCACGAATCAGGATACTGATCTCTTCGACCTCCTTCTGAAATACCATTTTCGATTGCTGTTTCATGGAGTTTATTGTTGCTTTCCATAATACGAAGGTGGCGAAAAGAAAAATAAACAGACCGCCAATGGATAAGAAGAGACTTCGCCTGATATCCTTCGTAAAATGCACAGTTATGATTGGTTTTTCCAGAACATAATCATACCGTTTTCTGATCAAATACCAGGATTAAATAATTCACTGTCATGATTCCCCCTTTATCTATACAAATGAGTGGTGCAGGCGGCCATATGGGATCAAATCATATTCAATTCATCTAAAAATTCATTTATCTCCGGCGGCCCAGCAGCCTGAGCAGCAGGAGAAACAGATTAATGAAATCCAGATACAACCTCAAGGCACCAATAACGGCAGCTTTTGACTCGGTTTCTCCGCTACCGAACCCGTGTACAGCCATCTCCTTTAACTTTTGTGTATCATAGGCTGTGAGTCCCACAAAAATCATCACTCCCAGATAGGTGACGGCCCAATACACACCCGAGCTGTGTAGAAAGAGATTGACGAGCGAAGCCAATATAATTCCAATCAATCCCATAAATAGGAAATGCCCCCATGAGCTCAGATCCCGTTTGGTGGTATATCCGAAAAAACTGACCACCGCAAAGGTTCCAGCTGTAATGAAAAAAGTGCTTGTCACCGATGCACTGGTATAGGCCAGAAATATAACAGAAAGGGTCAGTCCGTTCAGCGCAGAATACAGCAGGAATATGAACACGGCCGTGGAGGCCTGCATTCGGCTGATGCCTCCGCTCAGACCGAAAACGAGCGCAAATTCCAGGATGATGAGTCCGAAGAAAAGAAGACTGTTGCCGTAAATTATTCGTGCCAGAGCCTGATTGGAAGTGACAAATAAGGAGACAATGCCGGTAAATCCAAGTCCCAGAACCATCCAGTTATAGACTCGGCGAATAAAAGCATTTTCCGTTAATATCCGTTCCTGTGAATAGGTCGTAGAATATTCCATACAAACCTCCCGTTTGCACTTTCTGATTATACATCAGGATTCGGAAATCACAGCCGGTTTTTTACCAAGGATTCTCCGGATGTCTTTTTCATCCATCTTCTCTTTCTTCAGCAGCAATTTGGCCATGGCGTCCAGTTTTCTGCGATGTTTTTTTAATATATTTTTAGCATCCGTATAACAGGTCTGGATGATCAGGAGGACTTCCTCATCGATGATTTGTTCAATTTTTTCGGATCGCCTGGAAATCGCTGGTCCTTGACCCAGAAAGTAATTCTGGCTGCGGTCGATCAAAGATAGATTGGGAAGCTTTGCGCTCATCCCGTATTGAACAATCATTTCCCGGGCGATCAGGCTGATCTTTTCCAAATCATTGGAAGCGCCCGTGGAAATTTCACCAAACACGAGTTCCTCGGCCGCGCGTCCGCCCAAGAGGCCCTTGATTTTTCCAAGAAGTTCGGAACGGGCCATTAGAAAACGATCCTCCAGAGGCGTCTGCAGCGTGTATCCCAGAGCGCCGATGCCTCTCGGTATAATGGAAACTTTTTGTATGGGATCCGCACCCGGTGTGAAGTAACCCACGATGGCGTGCCCTGACTCATGATATGCGACGATTTCCCGTTCATGGTGGTTGATCAGTTTGTTCTTTTTCTCCAGGCCGGCGACGATGCGTTCAAACGCATTTTGGAAATCCTCCATTGTAATACGATTCCGGCCGTTTCGTGAGGCAAGGAGCGCCGCTTCATTACACATGTTGGCAATTTCTGCACCCGCGAATCCCGGTGTTTCCGCCGCCAGTATGTGAAAATCCACATTTTTGGCCAGAATCAGGCCGCGCGTATGCACTTTGAATATTTGTTCTCTGCCCAGCAAATCCGGCCGGTCGACCAGAATCTGCCGGTCAAAACGACCAGGCCTCAATAAAGCCGTATCCAGTACTTCCGGCCGGTTGGTGGCCCCCATGATAATAATTCCCGCCTTGGGATCGAATCCGTCCATTTCTGTGAGCAGCTGATTGAGCGTATTCTCGCGTTCATCATATCCACCGCCCAGCGGCACTGCGCCGCCACGGCTTTTTCCGACTGCATCGAGCTCATCGATAAAAATAATGCAGGGTGCTTTTAACTTCGCTTCTGCAAAAAGATCTCTGACCCGGGCCGCTCCCACCCCTACAAACATTTCCACAAAATCCGATCCGCTGATGCTGAAAAAAGGCACACCGGCCTCTCCGGCTACCGCCCGGGCGAGCAATGTTTTACCCGTGCCTGGAGGTCCCACCAGCAGGATTCCCTTGGGTAACTTGGCGCCAAGTCGTGTATATTTTTCGGGATCCTTCAGGAAACGAACGACTTCGATGACCTCTTCGACGGCCTCATCAATACCGGCCACATCGTTAAAAGTTACCCGTTGAGAAGGATCGACCTCATAGATTTTGGCTTTGCTTCTGCCGACATTCAGTACACCGGTTCCGCGTCCCATACGGCGGAATACATATCCCCAGATCAGCATGATGAAACCGATCGGAATAATCCAGTTTAAGAAAAAATTTTTCAGCCAGTTTTTTTCCAGCTTGCCCCTGTAATCCACGCCGTGTTTCTGCAAATCCTCGATCAATTTTGGGTCTTTTAGACGAATCACCGTGAACTGCCGCTTTTGCAATTCTTTCTGATTGTCTTCCAGTTTATTTAGCTTGAGACGCCAGGGGGTACGTTTGACCTCGGGAATCGGACCTTTCGATTTCTGGTTCGACTTTGGTGCCTCTGTTTTTTGCCTTGTCGAATCCGCCTCTTTGATCACGCCGTAAATTTTTTCGGGATCCAGCACGGCACTTTCGATCCGGTTTTCCTCGAGCATATCTCGAAATTCCTTGTACGAAATTTCCTTGATCGCTTTCTTCGATAAGAACATGGACTCGACAATAAAAATGAAAGCGAGAAAAATCAGATAATACAGAACCGAAAATCTGGCTCTTTTCTCCATGAATTTCTTCCTTTTATGCGTTCTTTTAAACCGATCTGGCCGGACATGACAAACGACAATCGCCTGAAACGACCAATTTTTTTCTTTGGAAAATCTGATTTCGGTCTATTTTGCTTTTTCCTGCCATTGCCAGTTTTTGATCTCTTTCATGTCATCGCCGTATTTTTCAATGGTTTGTTTATGTTCGATCAATTTGTTCTGCATTTTCTGGCGGAGAGGTGCTGAAATATCAGACAGTACCGGTACGCGGTCGATGGCATCCATGACCAGATCGAACCGGTCCAGATTATTCATTACAACCATATCAAACGGCGTTGTGGTGGTTCCCTCTTCTTTGTAGCCCCTGACGTGAAAGTTCTTGTGATTGGTCCGTCTGTAGGTTAAACGATGAATCAGCCAGGGGTATCCGTGAAAAGCGAAAATAACCGGTTTGTCGGATGTGAACAGCGAATCGAATTTCTTGTCCGACAACCCGTGGGGATGTTCCGATTCGGGCTCTAACGTCATCAGGTCTACTACGTTGACTACCCTGATTTTCAGATCCGGGAAATTATGTCTGAGAATGTCCACAGCGGCAAGGGTTTCCAGTGTGGGTACATCCCCGCAGCAGGCCATCACGACATCGGGTTCGAAACCCTGATCGCTGCTGGCCCATTCCCAGATTCCGATTCCGGCCGTACAGTGTTTGATTGCGGAATCCATGTCCAGATACTGTAGCTCCGGCTGTTTGCCGGCGACAATCACATTAATGTAATTGCGGCTTCTCAAGCAGTGATCCGTTACCGAAAGCAGAGTATTGGCATCCGGTGGAAGATAAACGCGCACAATGGAAGCCTTTTTATTGACCACATGGTCAATAAAGCCCGGATCCTGATGACTGAAGCCGTTATGATCCTGCCGCCAGACATGAGAGGTCAGAAGATAATTCAATGAAGCAATCGGCCGGCGCCAGGGGATGTCTTTGGATACCTTCAGCCATTTGGCGTGCTGATTGAACATAGAATCCACAATATGAATGAAAGCCTCATAACAGGAGAAGAAACCGTGGCGGCCGGTGAGCAGGTAACCTTCCAGCCATCCCTGACAGAGATGTTCGCTCAGGATTTCCATCACCCTGCCGTCCGGTGCAATGTGATCGTCATCGGGAAGGATCTCTGCCGTCGAAACGCGGTTCGTGACTTCAAAGAGGGCAGTGAGCCGGTTTGATGCTGTTTCATCAGGACCGAAAACACGGAAGTTCCAATTCTCCGAATTATATTTCATGATATCTCTTAAAAAACGTCCCATCACTCTTGTGGCTTCTGCTCTGAGGTTCCCTGGACTTTTTACGTCTACCGCATAGTCCCGGAAATCAGGCATTTTCAGATCTTTCAATAAGATACCGCCGTTGGCATTCGGATTGGCGCCCATGCGCCGGTCGCCTTTGGGAGCCATCTCTGTTAGCTCCGGGATGAGGGTGCCGTCTTTGTCAAAAAGTTCTTCGGCTTTATAGCTTTTCATCCACGTTTCGAGTATTTTAAGATGATCCGGTTTGTCGGCCAACTGTGCGAGCGGTACCTGATGCGCGCGAAATGTCCCTTCGACGTGCTGACCATCCACCATTTTGGGGCCGGTCCAGCCTTTGAGACTTTTCAGCACGATCATCGGCCAGGAGGGACGTCCGGTAAAGCCCTTGTCCCTTGCCGTTTTCTGAATCACCCGGATTTCTTGAACGACCTTTTCAAGAGTTTCGGCCATCAGCTGATGCATGGCCATCGGTTCGTCACCTTCGACAAAATAGGGGGTATAGCCGTACCCGATAAACAAATCCTTCAGCTCATTTTCATCGATGCGGGCCAGCACGGTCGGATTGGCGATTTTGTACCCATTCAAATGTAGAACAGGAAGCACCGCACCGTCACGCACGGGATTTAGAAATTTGTTGGAATGCCAACTGGTCGCCAGCGCGCCGGTTTCGGCCTCACCGTCCCCGACAACGCAGCAGGCAATCAGATCCGGATTATCAAAAACAGCACCGTATGCATGCGCCAGTGAATATCCAAGTTCCCCGCCTTCGTGGATGGATCCCGGCGTTTCGGGCGCCGTATGGCTGGGAATACCGCCCGGAAATGAAAATTGGGTAAACAGTTTTTCCATACCGGCCGCATCCTGGGTAATACTGGGATACAATTCGCTGTACGTTCCTTCGAGATAGGTATTGGCCACAAGACCGGGACCTCCGTGCCCCGGGCCCGTGATGAAAATCATATTAAGATCATATTTTTTAATCATGCGGTTCAGATGCACATAGATAAAGTTCAGTCCGGGAGTCGTACCCCAATGCCCAAGAAGTCTGGGTTTGATATGCTCTATTTTTAGGGATTCTTTCAATAATGGATTATCACACAGGTAGATTTGGCCCACGGACAGGTAATTGGCGGCCCGCCAGTATGCATTGATTCTCCTCAGTTCTTCTTCAGATAATTTTACGCTCATGATACCCCCGAAGTTAATTTCCGATCAATTTATTGCTATATTTTAACGCCAATCCTCGACGACCTTGCGGTATTTTTCATGAATCATTTGTCTGTCAAATTCCCCAAATGCCCCGAGCATTTTTTGCTGCTCTTGCTCACTAAAATATTTTTCCGTGTTGGGGAAAAATTCTTCATCCTCCTTCCGGATGTGCAGGGGATAAAAGTTCACCAGCGTATTCAGTTTCTCCATCGCTGTCTTCAGGCTGCTCTTATCGCCGCGCCGAGTTGCGTCTTCGGCTTCGACCAGTTCCGATACTGTTTGTCTCGCTTTTTTGTGTTCTGCGATCAGATCGTTCATGTCGTTTTGATCCTTTTTGGAAAGATCCTTCTTTTCAAGAGCCTGAAAAAGAATATCCTCTTCTTTGCCATGGTGGGTTCTGTCCGCATAGGTTCTTAGAAAATCCACTGCAGCCGTTATAAAATCCGAACGGATTTTCCCATTTGCTTGAATCCGTCCGATTTCCCGGTTCATCAGACCGATCATCTTCTCAATCAGTCGATGTTCGATCATTAACGGGCCTCTGGGTTTCATCATTTTTTCCCTTCACATTTTTAGTGTTCATTGGCAATGGATTCTTTTAATGAATTCGATAGAGTCATGTAATATTTTCTGATGAATTTTTTCAACCGTTTGCACCTTGACAGAAAGGGATTCGGCAATTTCCTGCCCGGTTTGATCCCGCATAAACTGGCCCATCACTTTTTTCTCAAATTTACTCAGGTGCTGTTGTGCCGTATCGTTCCCTTCGTTCGTCTTTTTCTGAAAATATTGAAACACTTCTTTTTCGATTTGTCGGCTCAAATAGAGATTGTTTTTCATGATTGACCGGATTCCGTTTTTCAGCTCTTTCACGATATTGTCTTTCATAATATAGGCATGCGCGCCGGCCTCGAACATTCCTGCGACAAAATTAAGTTCTGCGTGCATTGTTAATGCGATGATCTTGCAGTTTTTATTGGATTCTAGAATGAGACGGGTGGCAGCCATTCCATTAAAATCCGGCATATTGATATCCATCAAAACGATGTCAGGATTTTTCATCTTGGCCAGAGAAACACCCGTCAGACCATTTTCTCCTTCACCGACAATCTTGAAGTCAGGATCTTTCTTGAAAAACGAGCACATTTCCCTGCGGAATTCAGTATGATCATCAATTACAACAATGCGAATGCTCATGATATTAATTAACAAGAACCAGGCAAAAAATGCAATAAGGGAATTTCCTAATTCAATTTAAGAATTCCCTGAGAAAACCTTGATTTTTGACCGAGTAATAATGGCCGAGACGCATCATCCCCGAATTCGATCGGGATCATTTCTTTAGCGGATGTTGAGGTTGTGAAAACGACAGAGGAATGACTTTACGCATGCCGTGCAATGCAGTTATAGACACGAACCGCTTGGGATTTGATCGAGAGGTGTTTTTTGATAATAAAATCCAGGCATGAATCAAACATCGATACAAACCGGGTCAACATTATTGAAAATCTACAGGCTGATTATTCCGTGTCTGATGGCATATTTGACGAGATCGGGGATACTGTAGATGTCCAGTTTGTTCATGATGTTTTGCCGATGGGATTCGATTGTTTTAACGCTTAAAAAAAGTTCTCCGGCGATTTGCTTGACGGTTTTTCCTTCGGCCAGAAGCTGCAGGATTTCTCTTTCTCTTTTGGTCAGAATATTAAAGACCGAAGTGTCCTCGCTTTTTAATTTTTCCCTGTAATCCTGAATCAAGGTACCCGCAATTTTAGGACTAATATAAGTCTGATTTTGTGTCACCGTTTGGATGGCTTCAGCCAGTTCACGAAAAGCCGAATCCTTTAACAAATAAGCGGATGCACCGGCCTGAAGCATTCCGGATACGTATTCTTTTTCGGAGTGAACAGAAAGAGCAATTACCTTGATATCCGGGTTGTGTTCCAGAAGTTCGATTGTGGCTTCCATGCCGTTCAGGCCGGGCATGCTGACGTCTATCACCACAACATCAGGGTTCAACTTTTTCGCCAGATCGACAGTCGATTTTCCGTTTTTTGCCTCGGCGATGACCTCGAATTGAGGCTCTTTTTGAATCAGTGCCTTGAGTCCGTCGCGTATAATCTGATGATCATCAGCTAGTAATATTTTTGTCTTCATGGTCCAATCCCTATTTTTCGATTTTCAAAGGCATGGTGACGATGATATGGGTGCCTTTGTTCGGACTTGACGTGATTTTTAAATTTCCTTTTGAATAGGAGATGCGCTCTCGAATATTAAACAATCCGAACTTTGTCAGTTTTTTCATGTCGGGTTTTATGGTGGAAACATTAAATCCTTTTCCATTATCCTGAACAGAGATTTTGATATTGTTGTCATCCCTTTGAATTTGTATGATACACTGTTTTGCACAGGCATGTTTTTGAATATTATTGAGCAATTCCCGGACGATTTGAAAAAGAATGTTTCTGGAATCGTCGTCCAAAGGCTTCGGCAGATTATCATTTTTAACGGTGGTTTCTATCTGATGTTTTTCTTCAAAAGTTCTTGCAAGCCATAGAATGGCAGGGATCAATCCCATTTCGTACAGTACAGGAGGGCTGATTTCGAACATGAAAGTACGGATTTCCTGTATGTTCTGATCGATCAGGTGATAGATCTCATCAATTTGATTCAAGACAGGTTCCACCTGTTCTATTACCATCAAATTATCCAGTTTCATTTTAGTCAGGGCCAGTGATTGAGCAACCTCGTCATGAAGCGCTGAAGCGATGCGGCGGCGCTCCTGTTCTTCTATCTGTGATAAACGGGAGACAAGAGAGTGCAACTGTTCTTGATAGATTTTACGCTCCGTAATTTCTTTTTTTAAAATCACATTGAGATTTTCCAGTTCTTCTGTCCGTTTTCTGACACGTCGTTCAAGTTCATCTTTCGTGTTTTCCAATAGTTCATGGGCTTCTTTTTGTTCAGTAATATCCTGAACAATACCCAGCATGCGCAAGGCCATTTGATTTTCATCCCGGATGACATTCCCTATTTCTCGCACCCAGTGTATTGAACCATCAGGCCATACAATCCTGTGCTGAGCATCATAAGACTCTTTTGCTTCGATACACCTGTCAATCGCTTTCAACACTTTCTGTTTATCATCAGAATGGATGCTGTTGACAAAATCATTATAACGGTTCTTGAATTCTCCTTTTTTTAGACCAAATAAGGGTTCTATTTCATTCGACCAGATCAAATTTCCTGTCTTGATGTTCCAGTCCCAGGTGCCAATGCGGGCTGCTTCCTGGGCAAGTTTGTACCTGGCTTCGCTTTCTATCAGTTTGTCTTCGATTTTTTTCCGATCTGTGATTTCCATACCATACAGGTTCATATATTTTTCACTTTTTATCGGAACAATTTCAAATAGAAAAAACTGATCGTCTACTTTGAGCTCAATTTGATTGGGTTTTGCAGTTTTGATAACAGGTTTTAACTGATCCTGAAGAAAACCCGGAATTTGTTTTCCAATACTTAGATTCCATGTCTTCATAAATAGTTTGCATGACAGGTTGGCATACATCAGCATCCCATCGAAAGCGATGCGCATCACAGGATTTGGATTTTCACTTGGAAATTTAGCTATATTTTCAAGTTGCTGTTCAAACCGTTTTCGTTTTGTGGTTTCTTCCAATGTCAATACGAGGCCATATGTTTTCCCCAAACTGTCTTTAACCGGATGAAGTGACCAGTTCCAGTAAGTCACACCTCTTTCAGGCTGGTCGGCATATTCAAAGGGTTTATCCACAAATTTCACAGGGGTTCCGGTATCCCTTACCTTCTCAAAAATTGCCTTGTTTTCATCGTCAGGAAACAGATGAAAATGATTCTTGCCGATTAATTCTTTCACGGTGTGGCCCGAACCCTGTGCATAGATCGAATTGACATGAAGGAAATTGAAATCCTTATCCAGATAGGCCATCATGGCATGGGTATTTTCCATAATGTTTTTCAAGAGATCTCTTTCTTTTTGAAGTTGGTTTTCCCATGATTTGATGTGGGTAACATCCCGCATGATTTTTAATTTTGAAACATGACCATCCGAATACTTCAGCGGTGTTTCAATCACATCATAAATTTTATTCGTTTTTTCAAAGTGCCATTCCCAGCGGAGGGTTTTACCGCTGGCCACTTCTTCATTTCTGCACCAGGAACAAGGTTTTGAAGAGTCTGCCATATAAATATGACATTTTTTATTATTTATCGGACCAAATGCTTTTTTCATGGCAGGATTGATATATTCTATGTCTTTGTTATCATTGACAATATAGACCAGATCCGTCATGGTATTCAAGATGTTTTGCAAGAATTGATATTGAATCAATGGATTGGTTCTGGACCTTTTTTTCATTATTTGATCTCTGGTTTTATACACGACAGGTATATTGAAGATTAATATTTTTTTTCATTTAATCAAGAATTTTATTTTTGCTAACCGCTTTTCTTTTCAATTCTTGTTCGAAATAGGAGAATTTCCAATCTTTTCTAATCTAAAATTGCTGAACGCTCTAATACGATTTTTAGAACTATAT
>CAZIAH010000119.1:0-10554 GCA_964537715.1 uncultured bacterium
GATCACCACTTCGATGCTGTTCTTTCCGATCTCCGTAGTATGTTCCAGATCCGTGGTCAGCATGTGCCAGTCGGCCACCATGTGGTAGCTTTCGTATTCGTTTTGCAGACGAACCCAGTTTTCCAGAGCGCCCACATAATTTCCGAGATGCAGTTTCCCGGTCGGCCGCATACCGCTCAAAATTCGTTTTTTCATGCAGATTCCATCCTCAGGTATACCTCACGTCATAAAGAGATAGGGCTTCCATCGATCATCTGGAATTCCGACAAACCGCTGAATAAAAAAGAGATAACCAGGTTTTCTCGGTATCCGGCGCAACTTCATGTTTGCCTCTTTGGGTGTTCTGTTTTTTTTCTTAGTGTTGCATCTGACACACGCACAAACCAGATTTTCCCACGTGTCTCCGCCACCTCGGTCCCGCGGAATGACATGATCCACCGTAACAGAGCCATCCACTTTACCGCAGTACTGGCATTGATGTCCGTCACGTTTGATAATATTCTTTCGATTCAGCTGAATCCGTTTCCTGGGCACATGAATCAGACGGCTGAGCCGCACGATACTCGGAAGCGGCATGGCAGAACTCATGGAATGAATCATCTCGTGATTCCGCTCAACCATTTCCGCCTTATCGAGATAGAGCAGCACAATGGCACGGCGCGCACTGCAGACGCTCATTGGTTCATAATTTTGGTTCAGCACCAGAACTCGGTTTTCCAGCATATCAAAGTCCTAAAAAGGATTTAATGAATAATCCGCCACCCTTAATTGACGGGAAATCCTTTAAAATAAAAAAATTAGTTTAAAAATTTACAAAAAAAAGCGTGTATAATCAAGGCATTTTTACCAAACAAAAATATTCTGAGACTACACATAGAAAAATACCGAAATAACACACAGTTCGGAAAATAGAAAAAGATCCCGCCTGCTTAGGACAGACGGGATCCTCGAGAGGAGAAAAAGGTAACAGGGGAATAGGGTAATACCGAATATCCCAATCAATCATTATCTAAAAACTGTACCCGAATACCAGAAAATTGGTCTCTGAATCCGGGTTGATGATATAACTGGCCGACATCGCTCCCTTTGAAACCGACAGTCCGACATTGACCACATTGAAATCGTCTTCGACAACGTACATGCCATTTCCTGCGCCGACTATCAAACTCGCGCTGACATCTTCTTTTTCATAGAAACCCCAGCTGAGTTCGGCGTAAGCAGAGTTGTCTTCGTCACCAGAGAAGAAATATCCGGCAAGCAATCCGACCGACCCCAGAGAATAGGAAACACTGCCCTCCAGGAAATGAATCGCATCATCGCTGGTGTAATTGAAGACATCCCCGGCTTCGGGGAAATAATAATCCGTCACTGTGAGACCGAGGTTACCAATGGAATATGTAATATAGAGATCATTTTCATTGGCACCGACAGATCCATTATCAATAGGATAGGAAGCCCATACGCCTATTTCAAGACCGCCGACTGTATAGTTGAGCGAAGGCTGCACACTGACCGCATTCCCAAAATCTGTACCACGCCAGACATAGCGGCTGTAGACATCTGCGCCAAGTCCGAATTGGGCATATGAGGCTGCAGAAACCAAAAGAATCAAATTTAAGGTTAGCAAGGTTATTCTCTTTTTCATAATTTTACTCCTATTTAAATTGATGTATTTTTGATCGATATACAAACTCAGTCTTTTTAGTTTCAAGTTTCTAGTTTCTAGTTTCCGGTCTCCGGTTTCCTTTTTTCCTGTTCATTACTGTGTAGTGAAAATCTGGAATCCGCTATAGGCTTCCATGCCATGCTCGCCAATATCGAGACCGCGGAGTTCCTCTTCTTCAGATACCCGGAGCCCGACCGTCTTTTTAATCACGGAGAACAGAATCATACCCAATCCAAATGCCCAGGCAAATGCAGTAACAACACCAAGAGCCTGCACTCCAAGCAGCTTGGCACCACCACCTAAAAAGAGACCGCCATCCGTTGCGAACAAACCGACCGCGAGTGTACCCCATGCTCCGTTGACCGCATGGACGCTTACCGCACCTACAGGATCATCGACTTTCAGAACGTTATCAATAAAGAATACACTCAGCACCACGATAATGCCGGCAATCAAACCGATGATGATCGAACTGACCGGGGAAACCGAAGCGCAACCGGCTGTTATGGCAACCAGACCGGCAAGGGCGCCATTAAGCATCATTGAACCATCCGGTTTCCTGCTGATGATCCAGGAAGTAAACATTGCTCCAATCGCACCTGCGGCAGCGGCCAGATTGGTCGTCACTGCAATCCGTCCGATGTCGCCAATGGCTGCCGTGGTGGAACCGGGATTGAATCCGAACCAGCCAAACCAGAGAATGAAGACACCTAATGCTGCGATTGCAATGTTATGACCGGGAATAGCACGTGCTTTTCCGTCAGGACCATACTTCCCGATACGTGGACCAAGTACGATGGCTCCGGCCAAGGCCAGCCAGCCGCCAATGGAATGTACCACCGTGGAACCGGCAAAATCGGTGAAACCCATTCCTTCAAGCCAGCCGCTGCCTTCAAGCAACGAACCCCAGGCCCACGATCCGAAAATCGGATAAATAAAAGCACTGATAAAAACACTATAGATTAGATAACCGGAAAATTTAGTCCGCTCGGCCATAGCACCGGAAACAATCGTTGCAGCTGTTGCTGCAAAAACTGTTTGAAATATCAGAAACGTCCAGTTCCAGTCACCTCCAGCTACATCCGTACCAGCTAAGAGAAACTGAGTCGTTCCGAACAATCCGTTCGTCACACCGAACATCAAACCGAATCCAAGTAAAAAGAAAGCAATCGAACCGATCGAAAAATCCATCAGGTTCTTCATCATGATGTTGATAGTGTTCTTGGCACGGGTAAATCCGGATTCGACCATCGCAAATCCTGCCTGCATGAAAAAGACAAGGAATGCCGCTACACAGGTCCAAACGATATCCATATTTTTTTGCAGGGCATCCGTGATAGAAGTATCAGCAACTGCAGTTTCACTCATATCCTGGGCGATCAAGGGACTGCCAATTACCAGCAGCATTGTGCCCAATAAAAAAAGCCATAGAAATTTATTTCTGAATCGCATAGATATACCTCCTTCTTAATCGTTTAATTAACAATCTTTAACCAATTGCCTTGCCTCCCGTTTCACCTGTACGGATACGAATGCACTCTTCAAGAGGATAGATAAAAATCTTACCGTCGCCGATATTACCGGTTTTTGCACCTTCAATGATCCCCTCAATCGTCGGCTTAACGAAATCATTGTTGACAGCAATTTCAAGGCGGATTTTTTTGAGGAGATTGACTTCGATATCCGCACCACGGTAAGTTTCGTGATACCCTTTTTGCTGACCGCAACCCAATGCATTGGTCACGGAAATCTTGTACACTTCTCTTGCATAAAGAGATTGTTTGACCGCATTCAACCGTTCCGGCTGAATATAGGCAATGATCAATTTCATAATAAGACTCCTTTCTTTTGCATGCACAATAACACAACTACTGATAAAAGCCTTTATCCATTTTCATGAATTCATGACAGGCAAATGCAATGCCACAATTTGAATCAAATTTATAACACACTGTTTTACTGTAACTTGGAAGCATTTCTCAATGCGGGTAAGATAAATAGAATAATACAATATTGTAGTATTGAAAATGTATGGCAACAAGAATGTATCAATGCAACGATTATCATCTTTTTCTATAAATGGCTGTCAAGATCATTAAATCACAGATGGTTTGCGTGCTTCTGAATCATGCATGGCAAACCTCTAAAAAAAATACCCTCCCGCCGTAAACAGCAGGAGGGTAATCATTGTCAATAGCATTAATCGCCTCAAGGAATGAGGAATTAAGGCTTCACTTCGTTAAGTTGGAATGAAAATTTAACAACTTCAATTCTTATTTCACATAGATATCCATGAATCTTTTCATCACTCTTCAAAATGACACTCAGAGTTTCACGTAAACAACAATCATTTATCGTATCGCAAATTCTAAAATAAAATCACTACAACCAGCATTTAGCCAATCGCAACGGAACCTGTTTCCCCAGTTCGAATACGATGGCACTCTTCAAGCGGTAAAATGAAAATCTTTCCGTCTCCGGTCTCGCCGGTCTTTGCGCCTTTGACGATCGCTCTGACCGTTGGAGCAACAAAATTATCGTTCACGGCAATCTCCAATCGGATTTTCTTCAGAAGATTTCCGGTTTCTTTTGTTCCGCGGTAAATTTCCGTAACCCCCTTTTGTCGGCCATGGCCGAGTACCTCACTTACAGTAATCAGATTCACTTCTTCCTTATATAACTCTTCCTTGACTTCTTCCAGCTTATATGGCTGGATGATGGCGATAATTAATTTCATAAAACCTCCTTATTCCAATATCATATATGCTTGCTCACGATGTTGTGTAAGGTCAAGACCCATGAGCTCTCCCTTTTTATCCACACGCACGCCAATGAACAAATCCACAAGTTTATAAATAATAAATGTCACTACGGCCGTGTACACAACTGTTACCAAAACTGCCACCAACTGGATAAGTAGCTGCCTGGGGTTGCCCAAAAATAGGCCGTTTGCTCCGGAAGAATTAACTGCTGTAGAAGCAAATAATCCTGTTGCAAGCGCACCCCAGATTCCACCAATGCAGTGTACGCCAAAAGCATCCAGCGAATCATCATAGCCTAATTTTGGCTTGATTATGCTCACAGCACAGAAACAGAATACGCTCACCAGTAAACCAATGACTATTGCAGGAATAACGCTTACAAATCCCGCTGCAGGAGTAATGGCAACCAGACCCGCCACAACGCCCGAAGCTGTACCAAATATTGTTGGTTTGCCATTACGTAGCCATTCAATCAGTGCCCAGCTTAACCCGGCTGCTGCGGCGGCAGTATTGGTCACCACAAACGCATTAACCGCTATCCCATTGGCCGCCAAAGCGCTTCCCGCATTAAAACCGAACCATCCAAACCAAAGCAGGCCCGTCCCCAAAACAACGAAAGGAAGATTATGCGGATGCGGTGCATTTGAATCAAGATTTTTTCTTTTTCCAATCACCAACGCAGTAACCAAAGCAGCGATTCCTGCATTAATATGGACAACTGTCCCTCCGGCGAAATCCAATGCCCCCAACTTCCGCAGCCATCCACCAATGCCCCAAACCCAGTGACAAAGCGGATCATAAACCAATGTTGCCCAGAGAATTGTGAAAATGAGAAACGCGGAGAATTTCATCCTCTCCGCAAACGCACCAATAATAAGTGCCGGAGTGATGATGGCAAACATGGCCTGAAAGATCATAAATGCCTGATGCGGAATCGTCCCGGCATAATCAGGATATGCTTCTAAACCGACGCCGTTTAACCCCAACCAATTAAAACCTCCCCAAAATCCTTTTGACGGAGCAAAAGAAAGACTATAACCGAACAATGCCCACTGTAAACTCAAAACACACATAATAATGAAGCACTGCATTAGAACGCTCAATACGTTCTTTTTCCTTACCATTCCTCCGTAGAAAAAAGCCAAGCCTGGAGTCATCAGCAAAACCAGTGCTGAAGCAACTAATAACCACGCCGTATCACCAGCATTAATCATTTTTCTCCTCCTTATTTTTTGGGAATCCAGTATTACAATGAATGACAAAAACCTCTATGTAAGCCGCGATCTCGTTGAGATCGTCGAAAGGCTTCCAAGGCAAAATTCTGCATACCGAATACAAGCAAAGCATAACCAATTCCCTGCCGGAAAACAGAAAAGCATGACAAAAGACCTCCCCTACCGCAAACACCGAGGTCAATTGCCAATATCACATCATATACCCCAAAGGGGGCTGGAAATAAAATTCTCCTCCCGACAAGGCGGGAATAAATCATTGATGAACAGCCTTCGACATAGTTTACCCTTTGTTTGATCAGGGATTCAGGCTGAAAATCGGATCAAAGTTTCGACAGAGTATAAGCAAACGCAGTGCCACAATCCATGTTACAATGATAATCATTTATTTAATAAGAACTTAACTTTTCATCCGAATTAAAATTTGCCAGTATTTATCATACAATATTGTGATATAATAGGGATATCATAACAAGAATGTAAAATACAAAACAGAGGGGAATCTCTTAAAAATTGCAAATCAACATAAACCGACCCAGTTTTCACAAAGTAAACATTGCAAAGCGCTGTTTAGATGTTTAAACATTTAGAATTAAAATTGAAATGAATGGCTTGACCTCAGAAAAATCACAGCCAATCAAATTACACAATAATGTTATACAGTGGAAAATGTGCGACAAAAATGTAATTGTATGGCATCCCAAAATATCTGTTTCTCTAACATTTTTCAAAATCTTTATTTGCTATAAGTTAAAAAATTGATATATTAGATACTTGACATAAACATACCGTAAATTTCAGAAAGGAACACATTATGAGTTCTTCTCATTCTACGATAAAAAAATATGGTTTTCATTTTAATCTAAATAGCCATCGAACTGGATTTCTAATTTTTTTAATTTCTATGATAATGATAAATACTGGTGCTTTTCCCGACACGAGCATATTCGGCCGAATCACGGGAAGAATTACCGACACAAAAACCGATGAAGGACTTCAGGGAGTAAACATTGTGATTCAGGGAACCGTCCTCGGTACAACTACGGACCCGAATGGTGACTTCGAATTGGCGAACATCCCCGTGGGACGATACAATCTTCAATTCAGAATGATGGGATATCAGAGCGTAACGGAAAAGAACGTTCAGGTCAATCTCAATGAAACAACTCACCTCCTCATCGGAATGAATGAAAAAGCAGTTCTCGCACCCGAGGTCATTGTCACGGCGAGCAAGCGAACTCAAAAAATCGATGACAGTCCGGCCAGCATTTCGGTAATCACGGCAAGGGATCTCGAGCAAAAAAATCAAGTTTATCTTGATCAATTGCTTGAATATGCACCCGGCGTCAATTTTATGGGGAATCAAATCAACATACGGGGTTCATCCGGTTACAGCTACGGTGTGGGAAGCCGCGTTCTCTTTCTCGTGGACGGCATTCCGGTCATGGCGGGTGATACGGGCAGGATTATTTGGGATTTGATCCCCGCGAGTCAGATCGAACGTGTCGAAATCGTAAAGAGCGCCGGTTCCGCGCTTTACGGCTCGACCGCCCTAGGAGGCGTGATCAATGTCATTACCAAAGAACCTGCTCCGATACCGGAAACCAATCTGCGGCTTTCCTCGGGAATTTATGATGATCCCCCCTGGCCCGAGTGGAAGTGGACAGACGATCTGCTCTATTTTTCTGATGTGGATGCAGATCATTCCAGAAAGATCAGCAAAGTGGGAATGTTCCTCTCTGTAGGTCGCCATCAATCCACCGGCTACCGACAAAATACGGAATATCTCAATTACAACGCGACAGGAAAATTTAAAATCCCGCTCGCTCCGCAATCCAATCTGACTGTTCTAACCAATTGGGAAAGCGGAGAGAATCAAATCAGTCTGATGTGGCGGAATCCTTATCAGGCACTCGAAGTCGAAGAACCCTCCATCGGCGATAAAATGAAATCCAACAAATTTGGCCTGAATCTGCTGCATCAATGGGCAGTCAACCAAAGTTTTGGAACGAAATCACGTGTTTCCTATTTTCGCAACTATTTCAAAAATTTCATGCACGACAACCATGACTACTCTACTGCGCAAAGATTGGGATTGGAATTTCAGGGATATTATATTCTTTCGAAATTCCATTCGCTCACTTTCGGAACCGAAGAGACACTGGATCACATTGCTTCGGATCCTCTTGGAACGCACGATATCGTCAACCTCTCCCTCTATGCCCAGGACGAAATCCGCCTCCTTCCGACGATTCTGCTGACGCTGGGCGCCCGATTTGACCGCACAAGTACGGACACGAATCTGGACGACAAAGAATTCAGTCCCAAAATGGGATTCGTATGGCATATCACTGAATTTACGACATTGAGATATTCTTCTGGCAAGGGATTCCGCGCACCGAGCATTTCCGAACGATTCCCGAATGTGTATGCATCCGGTTTAAAAATCGTTCCCAATCTCGATCTGAAACCCGAAACGGCATGGTCTCACGAAATTGGGCTTAGCACACCATTGAGCGCTTTTCTTTTATTCGACATTGCCGTCTTCAGAAACGATTACTGGGATTTGATCGAACCTGTACCGGACCTATCCAATACGATCCAGTTTGTTAACCTGACCCGCGCAAGAATCAGCGGAGTCGAAACCAACATCCGGTTCTCATTGTACAAACGGCACATCAATGGACTGATCGGATACACCTATCTGGATCCGAAAGATCTTGAATTGAACGAAACACTCGGTTACCGGCCCAGACACATGTTAAACACTTCGATCACAGGTCGTTACCGAAATATGGAATTGGGGCTGGATTACAAGTATTGTGAGAAGTTGGAAGTCGTTAAAGTTTATCCGGACGATCCGCGTGTCCCCCAGAAAGTTTTGGACGGGCGATTTTCAATTCAATTCGGCAAATGGATATTTTCTATAAACGTCAACAACATTTTCAATCACATGCACACGCAAATCGAGCGGACGATCATGCCCATTCGGAACTATACGGCCACAATCAAGTTACAGATGTAACACCGTCCACACCGTATAACAAATAATCCTTTTATTAATATTTGCTTAGGCTGATTATGAGTGCAGTTGTTATAAAAAACAAATCGAATTTTCTAAAAAGAGGAAGAAGTTAAAAATGAAAATACTAAAAATCAACATGACAATAATATGTATTTTCTTTTTTATCTCTCCATCTATCAGCCAATCTCAAACCGGAGAGCCAATGATCATGCCGAATGGCGTGTCGGTTCCTAGTACTTTTCCGCATGTCAATATTACGATCAATGACAATCCGGATACGGGTTTGATTTTCCTCAGTACCAGCTGGGGCAGCTATCCGCAATACAGTATGATTCTGGACAATACAGGAAATCCCATCTGGTACATACGCACTAAAGGTGAAGAAAGACGCGATTTAAAAGTTCAGCCCAATGGCTGGTTAACCATGCTGATTCGCGATGGCTACGGCGGCAGTGACTGGGGATATATTGCATTGGATGAACATTACGAACATGTTCACACCTTCCGGGCTACAAATGGTTATACAACCGATCATCACGAATTACAGGTATTACCCAACGGAGGTTACCTGCTGTTTGGTCTCCGTAACCTGGATGTAAATATGAATGAGTATATTCCCGGTGACAACCGTATCGTTAATGTTCTGGAAAACTGCATTCAGGAATTTGATTCCGCTGACCAATTGCTCAGAATCTACCCGGCCTTTGATTATTTTGATCTGGTCGATCTCTGGCCTGATCAATTACAGAATACCAATCAAATCGATTTCCCCCACATGAATTCGATTGACATCGACTACGACGGCCATATCATTCTCTCGAGCCGTTACGTCAACGAGATCACCAAAATAAACCGTTATACAAAGGAAATTATCTGGAGACTCGGGGGGACGCACAGTGATTTTGTATTTAAGAATGATGAATTAAACGGTTTTTCGGGTCAGCATTGCGCCCGTGTTGTGGGAAACAACCGGTACCTGTTGTTTGACAACGGGGATTTTCACGATCCTCCGGTATCGCGCGCTGTGGAATATGAACTGGATTTAAAAGACAACACAGCCACACTCGTCTGGGAATTCCGTGACACACAGGATCGATATTCACACTACATGGGGAATGTGCAGCACCTTCCCAACGGAAATACACTGATCAATTGGTCTCTTGAAGATTATCCGAAACTGACAGAGGTACAGCCCGACTGCACCAAAGCTTTTGAAATGAATTACGTGGGTCGGCATCAATGCTACCGTGTGCATCGCTGCCTGTGGAATGGTATGGCTGAAAAGCCCTATTTGATTTTAGAATCCGACTTTGAAGCTGTGTTTTTACTATTTAACAAATTCGGAGATCCGGATGTGGACTATTACAGGATTTATGCCGGAACCACTCCAAATCCAACCACACTGTACGACACTTCCAGAGTCACTCTCAAGAAAATTACGGATCTTGATGATGGTACTTACTGGTTCCGGGCGACGGCTGTCAGTCACAGCGGTCAGGAAAGTGATTATTCCAATGAAGAATCGGTTTATGTCAATAAGTCTAATCCTACTGAGAATTTGGTGATTAATGGTGATTTTTCCAGTGATAAGGAAGGCTGGACCTGGATTGTCCATGCGGGACAGGCAGAATGGATCATAGAAGATGGAGAAGCACATATTGATATAATCGATGGCAGCAATGTTGACTGGTACATCCAACTCTTTCAAAATTCGATTCCATTAATTCACGGTGAAAGATATCTTTTTGAATTTGATGCGCGTGCAGATGCACCTCGATTGATCGTAGCAACCCTATATCAAGATACAGAACCCTGGACCGGTTACAGCAACAGCAGCTATTTCGAACTCAAACCTGAAATGACCCATTT
>CAZIAH010000120.1:0-10512 GCA_964537715.1 uncultured bacterium
ATTGCGAATGTCCTCCGGATTGTCGTTATAATACGAAAAGATCGAATGGATATTTTTCAGTTCGCCAATCGTTCCTTCGTTGACCAGTTTTTTCACTGCCGGCCACTGGGAATGAAAACGGTACATAAATGCTTCCATGACCTTTAAATGTGGGAATTGTTTCATTTCCTTTTTCAAATGGTCGGCCTGTTTAAAATTTAATCCAATCGGCTTTTCACACAAAACGTGCTTGCCCGCTTTTAACGACCGGATGGTCCATTCCACGTGGAGATGATTGGGAAGTGGGTTGTAAACCGCTTCGATTTCGGGATCATTTAACAACTGTTCGTATGAACCATACGCTTTAGGAATGCCAAGCCGTTGCGCAGCTTTTTTAGCCTTCTCAATACTGCGCGACGCAATCGCATCCATCTGTGAGTATTTCCCCTTTTGCATTGCGGGGATGACCTTCCCGATACCGATTTTTGCGGTACTTAAAATTCCCCAGGATACTTTCCTCATATTCTTTCCCCAATTATAACAATCCAAAAGAAATTGCTATAAAACTCGGGCCGTTGATGACGGCATGAATGACGACGCCGATCCAGGTGTTCTTCCGACGCTGGACCACATAGGGCTGAATCAACAGTATGGGAATCAAAGTCAAAAGAAGATGCCAGCCAAAAGCGATGTGAAAAATTCCCCAAAGGACGCCGTTTATCAGCCAGGTACTTTTCCCAAATGCGATTTCCTGCTTCGGCAGCAATACTCCCCGCCAGAGAATTTCTTCTCCCATGATGTTCAGTATCCAATACGGCAGCCACAAAAGCAGTATCCAGTACCGGTCCGGTGTCAAGGGTTCAAAGGACATAAATACGGGCTGATTCTCAACTTTCCCGGTGAAAACTTCGAGCAGATTCATGATAGCAAAGCTTGAAATTCCAATCACGATGATTGCACCGATGGCCCACAGCCAATCCGCTTTGTTCATTCTTCTGAAACGGAGCCGGTCCTGCCAGGTATGCTTTCCGATTTTTACGTTTTCACTTTTCAGAATAAAATAGGCCAAGATCAACAGGGGGAGAAATAATCCCAGGCTGGCTACGAGAAACCAGAATATAATGGGCTCACATCCAGTCCGGTTACTCAGATAGGGGATCAGAAATTGTGTCTCCAGAATCAGTGCGGCAGATGCGATTCCGAATATCAACAATGATTTGAGCAGTCCGATACCTTTGATTTCGTTTTTCATGAGAGGTCCTTTTTAGGGCATATCACAATGAAATTGTTTTTGAATCGTGCTGCCGGTTTTTGCGAAGGCTGAAGACGAAACTGTCCGCATATTTTACGGGTTCACTGATTGTGAAATCAGGAAATGCGTTTCGAAATACGTCCAATGGCCTTCGGATGAAATAGAACGATTCGAGCCGGTTGGAACCGAACTGTGTCGAGATGATGATTGTGCCCGAAGGAGAAATATGGGATTTTATATTATCGAGCGCAAAGGCGAATTTTTTTTCATTCACTATGTGCTGCAAGACGTCCAAGGCTAAAATCAGATCGTAGGTTTCTTTCAATGATTCTGTCGATATGTCCACTTGGTGGAATCGGAAGCCAGGGAATTTCGCTCGTAATTCATGAAACAATGTGTCGGCAATGTCGATGCCAAGATAGTCCATGATGCCTTCGTTCCGAAGAATCTCGGCAAAATGGCCGGTGCCGCAGCCGATGTCGAGAACACGGGTCTGGTCAAATACAACATTGGCTTTTCGGCAAACATCAAGGAAAACCTGGCTGCCTTGGTCGAGCAGTTTAACATTTTCTTCGTGAGAGATACTTTTATCTCCTACACCGCGCAAATCGAACCCATATTTTTCGTGTCTATATTTCCAGTAACCCGCAGCCTTGTAATCGCTTTTGGCTGCAAAATGAAGTCTTTCACAAAGGCCTGTCCAGCGGCGGGTGAACACTCCGACGGGATCACGAAACAACTTGATCAATTTGTGAGATATTTTCAATTTTCCACCTATTCTGTTAAAAATGCCGATTAACAGTTTTTCTTATTTATTACTGAATTTATTCCAATGATTCAAAAGAACTTTGGTTTTTGAGGATTTTTTCATCCTATAAGCTGTTTCCCGTCAGTTTTTTCTTTGCCGTTTGTACATCCGGGACGAAACAAATATGACTTCCCCGATTGCTTTCGATCATAAATGCATGAAGGCTCTTGCTTTGATACTTCTCAAAATTCCCGACAATAGCCAATTTCATGTGGTAGTTGGAGAATTTCTGGAGGATTTCACCGGCAAGACCGGTTTTCAAGTCAAAGAAATCCGGGACGATATTTTTTTCGTGGAGGATCATGTTTGTGGCGTCTTGACAACTTGCATCGGCCATGATATCCAGGGCATCCTGGACTGTGCTGACAAGTACTCCATCCGAAATGATTTCCGCAATTTTTTTATCGCCAATATGATGAACACGTATTTCCATGTCAATTCCGGTTTCCGAATTGGTTATGGAACGATTCAAAAATGATTTAATGTTTCCTATATGTTTACTTTTCTTCTTTTTGGGTTTGGGAGCAGGAAGCTCATCCGCCGTCAATTTGATCAGTTGACTGAGCCAGTCCCGGTCGTCAATCTGTTCTTCGATGAGGAAATAGAGTTTTGCTCCGGGATAGGGAGGCGTTTCAACGATATTGTCAATAAAAGATTTTCCGGCCTGGGTCGGTTTGACAAACAACTGGTTGTCGCATATCAGAGCGACCACTTTGACATCACTGTAAAGCGCATACTCGCCGAACATTTTTCTATAGGTGATTTTTCCCGCATTTTGAATTTGATCCACAACGAATTCGACAAAACTCAAATCGGATGCCATTCTGTTTTCCTCAAACACTTTTCAAAACAATTTGTATTCTAAATATCGGTCAGCTTTCATCGTTTGTTTTTTTACTGCTCCGGTAGAAAATGATTTGCATATTTTCTATGGTTGCCAGCCCTTCTTCGATCACGGAATCGATCGATGCAATGAAATTCTGTATTTTTTCTTTTGTATCCACGATTTCTATGACGATGGGCAAATCCTGAGACAACCGCAATACTTTTGCAGTGTGCATGTGACTGTCCGCGCCAAACCCCTCCAATCCTCTTAGCACGGTGGCTCCGGCCATGCCATCGGAACGGGCTTTGCGTACAATCCATTCGTAAAGAGGCCTGTTTTTATACCGGTCGTTTTCCCCGATAAATATCCGTAATAGTTGTCCTTCTTTTGGAAGCATAAAAATTTCTCCCTATCGCATTGAAAGAGAATATCCAAAATATACGAAAAACAATCCCAATATCAAATGTATGGATATATTGATCATAGCGGCGCCAATCAGCCGGTCCCGCAGCAACGTGATCGTTTCGTATCCGAAAGAGGAAAATGTCGTAAATCCTCCAATGACACCGATAAACAAGAAAAGGCGAGTCTTGGAAGAAAATATATCCATATTATCCGAGCATCCACCCAGGAAACCGATGATGAAACACCCAAGCAGATTGACCAAGAGCGTCCCGTAAGGGAAATTATAATTTTTAAACAGATTTTGAAATATTCCACTGCCCAGATATCGAAAGATCGCGCCGATAAACCCGCCCAGTCCGACGATAAGAATGTTTATGATGTCGTTCATATTATTTTCGCATTGTCAATTATATTGAAAAATGATGAATTGTATCCCACTCATGGATTTGTTATGACATCGCACAAAATTATAAATATCTATCTGTGATATATGCGATATACTTTTGATGAAAGGCTCTATGTTCTTTTGATAATTTTAAAATTAACGCTTGATAACTTAAATCGTGAAATTTTATACCGTCTTTATTTGCTATTTCTTTGAAGCGGTCGATTTCGAGCCGGTGATTATATCCATCAGATCCCAATGTGTCGTACCATAAATAGAGAAGACGAAACCCTTTTTTCCCGTATTCCTTTTTTAGAGCTAAAATATGTTTTATCAATTGGGCAGGGTGCAGGTGGTTAAACAGATTGTCTTTTGGGCTGATGGTTATTGATAAATTATATAAATTTGGGATATCTTTCCAGATATTATTAATACCAAAATATTTTTCATCCATGCCAGAGTGGCCATAGGAAGAATAAGCTTCAGAAAATTTACATTCAATTGCATATATTTTATATTGTGATTCCGGTTTATTTTTAATGATAACGTCGAGATTGGGATTAAACTTGAATGATTTGCTTATTGGAAATTTTTGTTCAAATAGAATTTCACAAGAATTCCTGTTTTTTTTGTCACACAATCCGCAAGCGCACGCAATAGAAGAGACATCATTAATTTTTTGCCAATATTGAAAAATATTTACGGCGAATGCCGAAGAGGAGTGAACAGCCTGCATTTTTGCAGGATCGTTTGGATTGTCCGATAGCTCTTTCCCGTCACCGTCTTGGAATTCTGCAATACTTTTTTTTGAAAGTGGTTCAAATAAATTATCTTCTAATCTTTCTGTATATGCTGGTCTACCATGATTACCTTTACTCCCAATTAGCTTAATGTTATGATTGCGAGCCCATTGAATTTGTTTTGAGAGGATATATTCGTATGTGTTCATTTTAAGATTTTACATCGTATATTCTAAGTGAATGATTTTTACTTAATTCTTGTTTGAATACACTAAAAATCGTACAGTCTATTTGCATATCTACTATAACAGTTCTGAACGTTGCTGCCTGATTACTTAAAAAAGGTTTTGTTATTTTGAATGATCTGTTTTCATTGAGTTCAAAGAAAGAGTAGTAATTATTTGTTGGATTTTGAAAGTAAGAAGCCATTTCTGAGTCTGAAAGATAAACACATAGTTTTTTATTAAATACTGGTTCTGGTAATCGGGCAAGTCGGAAAATATCTTTGAATAGTGTTCCTGCTCTTTGTGTACGATTTTGATTTGTTTGACCAGGATTTCCCCTGTCATATTTAAATTCAATAGCTATTATTTCTTGGTTTTTTCTATCAGTGTAAATTGTATCAATTTTTGCATTTTCAATTGTTGGATGTGGAACTTCTAACTCAATGTCTGTATGTGTACAAATTTCGTTAATTATTAGAGTATGAAAAAATGTATAACGGACAGAATCTTCGGTTGTAAAGACTTCTTTATTAAGTCTCTCATTTAATAGTTCGGTAAATTTATGATAAACATTTATCAAGGATTTTATCTATTCCATGTATTAGTTGCAACTTTTATGATATTTGTCTCGATTTCTTCAATAATAATAATAGTATATATTCTTGAAGAGGAAATTTTTACTGAAATCTGGTATAACCATTTCGTACGATTGGTTTATTGAAACGGATGTTATAACATGTTTAAGATGCAATGACTTTTTTCAATATAATAATATGGTTTAGGAAAATCCACTTGATTTTGGGGGCAGTGCGGAATTGTAAAGTGAATCCGAAATGTTCCGATTTTTGATAGTACAGAATTTTCTTGACAATCTGAAAATTTATTTGTAACCTAAGTGTAAATTATTTCTTCAGCAAGTTATTTCCGAAATCAACAATACCTTAAATTATCAAAGAGCCGGATAAAATCTGAATTTTGTACACGAATGATATAAAAATATTGAGTTGTG
Organism: uncultured bacterium; assembly: GCA_964537715.1. Classification (GTDB taxonomy): domain Bacteria; phylum Zhuqueibacterota; class QNDG01; order QNDG01; family DSAB01; genus CAZTZL01. The sequence goes on from CAZIAH010000120.1 coordinate 5,629, forward strand.
TTTAATCTAATCAATTTATGAGGAGGGAACACATGGGTAACAATCTTCGCCTGCCCTGTATTCTATTACTGGGGCTGCTCATTTTTACCATTCCGCTTTGGTCAGGGACTACGGGGAAAATCGCGGGAACGGTGATCGATGAGCAAACCGGTGAGCCCCTTCCCGGTGCCAATGTGATTGTTGCCGGCACCTCTCTTGGGGCTGCCGCGGATATGGATGGCAATTATACGATTCTTCATGTGCCGCCCAGCAATTACGATGTTCAGGTCAGTGTCATCGGTTATGCCAAGATGGTGGTCAGCGATGTTCGTGTTTATATTGACCAGACCACAAGGGTAGATTTCGATCTTCAAATAGAAGCATTGGAAGGTAAGACCGTCACCGTGGTTGCGAACCGTACGGTCATCAAGGAAGATGTGGCCACCAGCGTGGTATCAGTCTCGGATCGGGAAGTCGCTTCACTTCCGGTTTCCAATATCGAGAATGTTGTCGGTTTGCAAGCCGGCATTCAGAGTAATCTGGAAATACGCGGCAGTGCTGCGAACAATTCTCTTTTCATGATGGATGGAGTCACACTGAGAGATCCGAGAAACAATCAACCGATCAGTTCGATTGCACTCAGCGCCATCAAAGAGATTTCCGTGGAGCGAGGCGGTTTCAACGCGGAATACGGACAGGTGCAGTCCGGTCTGATCAACGTGGTAACCAAAGAGGGAAGTCAAAAGAGCTACAGCGGTTCCATAACCACACGGATTAGTCCGCCAGGTACCAAACATTTCGGAATAACTCCCACGGATCCGAATTCATACTGGATGCGCCCCTATCTGGATGATGCTGTCTGCTGGACCGGGACTTCCAATGGGGTATGGGATACCTATACCAAAAGACAGTATCCTGAATTTGAAGGCTGGAACAAGGTTTCCGAAGACAAATTCAAGGAAGGAATTTATATTTCTCCAAAGGCTGCCCAGCAGATCTTTTTGTACGAAACTCGTCAGCGGGAAATCACCAACGAACCGGATTATGAGATCGATGCCGGTTTCGGGGGTCCTGTTCCCTTTATCAGTGAAAAGCTGGGGAATCTTCGCTTTTTTACCTCGTTCCGTAGAAACCGGGAAATGCTTCTCTTTCCGTTGACGCGACCCGATTATGTCGATTATGACTGGACAATGAATATCACCTCGGACATCAGTTCTTCGATGAAGCTCAGAATTTCCGGATTAATCGGGAAACAGTTTACCATGGAAGATAACTGGGTCCCCGGTAAATATATGCATATTGCGGAAAACTGGGTATCAGCGATTGAAGATCGTTCTTCACGGATTTTCAGTACGGGTAATTACTGCTTGGCAGACATCGGCCATCGTTCTTTAGCTGCCAAATTGACCCACACTTTGAATCCCAGTACCTTTTATGAAATCTCTCTGGAACATTTCAGGCGGGATTACGACACGAGGCCGGGAAGGGCCAGAGATACCCAAACACTTTATGAAATTGTTCCGGGTTATTTTGAGGATGAGTTTCCTTTTGGCTACGACCCCAATGCTCCAAATGGTCTGGTGGTCTGGGGAGGTATGCATTCCGGCAAGGCGCGGGACAACACGGTGGTTTCATCAACCACGTTTAAGGCCGATCTGACCAGTCAGATCAATTTCAGCAATCTGATCAAATCCGGAATCGAATTCGTCTACAATGATTTGAACTTTGATTATGGCCAGATCGCCTCTTTGACGGGCGGGAGAGATTATTCCTCGCATGTCCAAATGCGGGTTTTTCCGATACGAGCCGCATTTTATGTTCAGGACAAACTGGAAACCAAAGGCTTTACCATGAATCTCGGAGTACGCATGGATTACAGCAATTCGAATACGTCCTGGTGGAATCCGAGTTCATATGACAAAGATTTCTTTTCATCGAATTACAGCAAAGGGATGGTTTTTGAGATGATCCAATCCGAACCGCAGTGGCAGTTTAGTCCGCGGCTGGGGATCTCCCATCCCATTACAGAGAATTCAAAATTATTCTTTAACTATGGCCATTTTAAACAGATGCCGCGGTACGAAACTTTGTTTGAAGTTTCCCGATCCCAGGAAAACACCATGGTGACTTTCGGCGATCCCAATCTGACTTTGGCAAAGACCATTTCCTATGAACTGGGTTACGATCATATTCTGCCGGGCGATATTTTATTGCAGCTTGCGGCGTTTTATCACGATATTTCCGACCAGCAGGATACGACCCGGTTTACAGCGGTCAGCGGCGGGTATTATGACAAAATTACGGACACTCAATACGAAGATATTCGGGGTTTCGAACTCACCATCCGAAAAACGGCAGGAAGATGGTGGTCCGGGTTTGCCAACTATACCTATCAGGTTTCTTCCAAAGGGCATTTCGGCAGTCAGGAAATGTGGGAAGATCCCTCTGAACAAAAAAGGTATGATGAAGCGACCGTCAATTTGTATCAGGAACGTCCCATTCCCAGACCGTATGGACGGCTCAATTTGAGTTTTTATACACCGGATGATTTTGGGCCCGTTCTTTTGAGACACCCGGTTCTGGGCGGATGGATGCTCAATACCCTGCTGGATTGGCAGGACGGTCAATGGGTCACCTGGGCACCGAATTTACTGACCGTTGAAAATAATGTAAAAGGCGTTCCATACTTGAATGCCACACTCCGATTTACCAAAACGTTTCACATGCACAAATTCAGACTGCAATTTATTCTGGATATGGAAAATGTGTTTAACACGAAACGGATGTCTCTGGTCAACTGGAGCGGCAGTGGGGATCAGGACAATTACATGATGTCGCTCCATCTTCCGAAGAGCAAGGCCTATGACAATATTCCTGGAGAAGACCGATACGGAGACTACCGGAATCCGGATGTGAAATTTCAGCCGATCGAATTTCAAAAAAAGATTGAATTGGACGATCCTGCAATTGCAGGCGTGATCTACTATGAAGGTTCAACCGGACGGTATATGGAAAAAGTCGACGGTCAATGGCTGCCGGTCGATAGCAGACGCATGTACCAGATCCTCAAAGATAAGGCCTACATTGATATGCCGAATAATAAGTCCTATACATTCTTGCATCCCAGACAGATCTACTACGGATTAAAATTGTCATTTGATCTCAATTAAATCATATTATAATGATGAGGATGATTTATGAAAAAGCAATATCCATATTTAAAAGGAAGACTGGCAGGATTGGCAGTTTTTCTCGTTTTACTGACTGCACAATCTGTTTTCGGCCAGGGGTACAGCGGTGAGATTAAATATCTCCGCTTGAATCATCTGCATGCCTTTTTTTCGGTGCAGGGTACGGAAGTGGAAACAGGAGGATTTTCAAGAATACATGACACTTTTTCCTGGCCCGGAGAATACGGATTGATCCAGTCCACTTTGCGCGGGCGTGGCATGTGGCTGGGATGTGAAAATTTTGACGATCCCGTGCTGGGGAAAAAACTCTCTGTTAAAGTAATTGGTGTGGGACCGCGGGGTGGGGCTACGGACCGGATCAATCAGGTGATGGAAACCGAATTCAAATTGATCGGCCGGTTCGAACATCCGATGGTATTTGTAGACAATCAGTTGGCCACGGTCAATACCACTTACGATCAGCTTGACGAGATCGATGAGACACTCCTGTCAGAACGGATGATTTTCGTGAAGAACCATACTTCCATGGGGGTGACAATCACCAAAAAGGTCTACCAGTTTACGCATCAGGATCATGCTAATTATTTTGTCTATGATTATGTTTTTAAAAACGACGGGATTATTGATAATACCGAAGAGGTGAAATCCCAGCAAACCATCGAGAATTTCTGGGTAATGTTCCAGACCCGATATGCATTCTGCGGAGAGTCGGTTCCTGCCGAGAATGAAGGCTGGGGGACATGGAATTCAACGTGGGGGCATAACACCAATCATACAGTGATCGGACAGGATCCCAATGCCGGTGATTTTAAGTACCGTGCCACCTATGCGTGGTATCACCCTGATAATTCCCGGTCGGTCACATACGAGGAAGATTGGGGATGTCCGAATCAGCTTGATGATGGGGTCATGGCCGCTGCGAAATATTCGGGATGGATTACGCTTCATGCGGATAAAAGTGCGACCGACAAAGCAGATGATCCTTATCAGCCCAGAACCACCACGTATATCGATGCCGATGCGGCAATCACCCAGTTGCCCTATTCCCAGTACGATGAGTCTTTCATGAGACAGCGTTTCGATGCCATGACGGCAGGACATCCGGAAAAGACCTTTGCCGAAGTGGTTGGAGACAATTATACGCAAAATTTTGCAAGAAGCGATGGAAACGAAACCCCTACTCAGGGGTATGGCCCATATAATCTGGCTTTCGGAGACAGCGTTCATCTCGTAATTGCCGAGGGTATTACGGGTATCAGCCGTGAGAAGAACCGGGAGGTGGGCGGCAAATGGATTCAATATTATAAAGGAACGGGCAAACCCGAACTTGTTCTTCCCGACGGATCCACAACCGGAGATCATAACGCATATAAACGCGCGTGGGTTGAAACGGGTGTCGATTCCGTGATGAAAATGTTCGATCATGCCATGGCTTTCTATGCCGCCAATTATGCAATTCCTCAGCCGCCTCCTCCGCCAGAGACATTCACAGTACAGTCCGGAGGGGATCGGATCAGTCTATCCTGGTCGAACAACGCAGCCGGTACCGAGGGATTCGACGGCTACGTGATCTACCGTTCCGAGGGAAATGTTATGGATCCCAAGACCGTCTATGAAAAAGTAAAGCAGCTTGACGGTCCGGATGCCCCAAATTCATGGGATGATGTGACAGCCGTACGGGGATTTGACTACTACTACTACATCCAGTCCAAGA
>CAZIAH010000121.1:0-10500 GCA_964537715.1 uncultured bacterium
CCGGAAAACCCCACCACTTCATGCGGGAAAACCGGTCCGACCACTAAAAGCAGATTGTAATTCAGAATGCGTCTGTTGATGGTCACGGGAATGTCTTCCCGAAGGAGTCCCTTGCTGATGTTTTCGATGACGGCCGAACTCAGTGTGCCGATGGTCGTAAGATGTTCCGGCTGATCCCATTCGTGAGAATACAGACGGACATGCGTATACTGTTTGTCTTTTTCGGATTTGGAGAGGCCGACAAGCCGGCGTCTCTCCTCTTCGGACATTTGCGGATGGGTGCCGAGCGCGATCAGAAAATCCAGCTGCGTTTTTTCGGGACGGATTGACTGGGAGAGCAGCCGGAAAAGCAGAGGCATGGGCGCGGTTCGTGTGGCGTCGGGAATAATAGCCAGCACCTTTTTCCCGACGAGGTCGAGAGAATCCATCCCCTTTCGGATCACCTCTTTGATTTCCGTTTCGCTTAAATATCCGTTTTTTGTTTTTTTGACAATCATTGATTCTCAAACAATATACGAACTGGATGCCGTGTCTCCTCCTCGTCCGGTCCAGTTGGTGTGAAAAAATTCACCGCGCGGCCGGTCCACTCTTTCGTAAGTATGCGCGCCGAAATAATCACGCTGCGCCTGAAGCAGATTCGCCGGTAAACGCTCGCTCCGGTATCCGTCATAATAGGCCAGTGCCGTGCTCACCGCGGGCATGGGAATGCCCAGTTCCACAGCCGTCTGCACCACGCGCCTCCAAGCCGGCAGTGAAGATGTGACTTCCTTCTTAAAAAAGGGATCGAGAAGCAGATTGATCAATTTTGAATTTTTATCGAACGCCTCTTTGATTTTGCCTAAAAAGACAGAACGGATGATGCAACCTCCCCGCCACATCAAGGCCACACCGCCGTAATTGAGATTCCATTTATATTCTTTAGCAGCCGATCTCATAAGCTGATATCCCTGGGCATAGCTTACGATTTTCGAAGCATACAAGGCCTGCTCCAGATCCTCAATCATTTGCGTCTTATCATTTTTAAAGGTTGCATTCGGACCGGAAAGTTCTTTAGACGCAGCGACCCGTTCTTCCTTAAGAGCGGAAAGACACCGGGCGAATACGGCCTCGCCAATCAGAGTCAGGGGCTGTCCCATGTCGAGCGCCGCGATCGCCGTCCACTTGCCGGTTCCCTTCTGGCCGGCCGCATCGAGAATCTGATCGACCACATAATTGCCATCTTCATCTTTGTAGTCGAGAATATCACGAGTAATCTCGATCAGATAGCTGTCCAGCTTGCCCTGATTCCATTTGGCAAAGACTTGATGCATCTCTTGATTGGACAGACCGAGTCCCGCCTTCATCATCTGATAGACTTCCGTGATCATCTGCATGTCGCCGTATTCGATGCCATTGTGCACCATTTTGACAAAATGACCGGCGCCGTTTTCTCCGACCCATTCACAGCAGGGTTCGCCGGAACTGGTTTTGGCAGAGATTTTCTGAAAGATTTCCTTCACGTGAGGCCAGGCTGCCGGTGAGCCTCCCGGCATGATCGACGGACCATTCAATGCACCTTCTTCTCCTCCGGAAACGCCTGTGCCGATATAGAGCAGTCCTTTGGATTCCACATAGGCGGTGCGACGGATCGTATCCGGGAAATGGCTGTTCCCGCCATCAATGATGATATCCCCCTTTTCCAAATGAGGAATAATTTTTTCGATAAAATCATCCACGGCCTGACCTGCTTTAACCAAAAGCATCACCTTGCGCGGCCGCTCGAGACTGGCGACCAATTCTTCAATCGAGTGACAGCCTTTGATGTTCTTTCCTTCGGCACGGCCTTCTGTAAATTTATCCACCTTGCTCACGGTTCGATTAAAAACCGCCACGGAATAGCCATTACGTTCGATGTTTAAAACCAGATTCTCTCCCATCACAGCCAGACCGATCAGACCGAAATCACATTGACTCATTGGACAAATCCTCCTAAAAAAGTTTACAGTTCACAGTTTGTAGTATACAGTCACAAAACTGGGTGGTGGTTTTTTGGGCACTACATACCAAATACCATATACTATATACTGTCTTTAAATTGTCATGGCGGAAAAACCGCCGTCTACCCAGATGATGGCTCCGGTCACAAAACTGGACGCTTTTTCCGAGGCCAGCCAGATCGTGGCGCCGACCAGTTCATTTGCTTCACCGAATCGTTTCATCGGAGTATGCCGGAAAATGTCTTCTGTTCTTTCTTTGGTTAACAATTTCCGGTTCTGCTCCGCAGGAAAAAATCCCGGTGCGATTGCGTTTACCCGCACACCCTGTGTGCCCCATTCTCTGGCCAGATTCTGTGTCAGGTTGTTTACACCGGCTTTGGAAACCGCATAGGTATAAACTTTGGACAGCGGCGGTCCCGAAGATGCTGATGAGATATTGATGATGCTGCCTGATTTCTGCTTCAGCATCTGCTGCCCGAACACCTGACAGGACAGGAAAATGCCTTTCAGATTCACGCGGAGGATCCGCTCCCATTCTTCTTCGGTAATTTCAAGAAAGGGCGTTCCGGAATTGATGCCCGGCGCATTGATGAGAATGTCCACTTTCCCCCAGGTTTTGACGATGGTGTCGCAGGCTTCCTGCAAATCTGTTTTTCTGGAAACATCTGCTTGAAGCGCTAGAGATTCGACACCTAACTTTGAAATCGCTTCTGACTTCTTCTTACTATTGTCAAGAGCGATATCCAGAATCGCCACATTGGCTCCTGCACTGGCCAGACCTTCGGCCATCGCGCCCGCAAGAACACCTCCGCCACCAATAATTGCAGCTGTTTTGCCTTTCAATCCAAACAGGGTTTCAATCAATGTCACGCTCTGCTCCTTTAATTTTTGTCTGAATGATTATCGGATTACCTCTCCAATTTGACTTTAGATTTGATTTGACTTCCGCACGAAACACGAATCACCAGATGCGGTTCGAGAATCGTTCGCACAGGAACTGTTTCACGTTTGATCCTTTTGATCAACGTGTTCACGGTATGCTGTCCAATCTCTTCGACAGGCTGATGGACCGTCGTCAAAGGAACCTGAGCTCTGAGATCGTCCCGGATGTCATCAAACCCCACCACAGCCACATCTTCGGGGATTCTTAATCCCTGTTCCAAAACCGCATGCTGAAATCCCAGGGCAGAAAAATCATTAAAAACAAACAGGGCCTCCGGACGATTCGACATCGCACCAAAAGAACACCCGATGGCATATCCGGACTCATAATCTTTTCTTTTATAGGGAAATGCAAAAACATGATTTTCAGACACAGAAAAGCCGTTCTCTCCTAGCGCATGAATGAATCCTTGTTTTCTCACCTCACCCAGACGATTTCCCGGTTCTGCATTGAGATACCCGATTTTCCGGTAACCCAGATGAATCAGATGTGATACGGCTTCGTAGGCTCCTTTTTCATGATCTGTTCCCACATAGTAAATATCGGAATCGGCAACATAAGAAACCATAACATAAGGGAAATTCTCTTCATGAAGCTGACGAATGGCAGGTGTTACTTCATTCACATGTTCTGTCGAAGCGATAATCAATCCCTGAACACCGAGATTCCTGAAATGCTGAATTTGATTTTCTTCTTTTTCGATGGATTCGGATGAACAGGAAAATAACAAATTGTAACCATTTCGGGAAGTTTCTCTTTCGATGTTGTGCATCAACATTGTAAAAAACGGATTCTTGAAATCTGTCAGAACAAAACCTATCGTGCCGGTACCGTTAGAACGATTTGAATAGGCCGTTTGGGAAACATACGTTCCTTTTCCCACACGACTGTACAGCCAGCCCTCTCTGAGCAATTCATTCAAGGCCCGTTTGATTGTGATCAGACTCACCTGATATTCGCGGGCAAGCTGATTGTGAGATCCTAACAGATCACCCGTCTTGAATTGACCGGTTAAAATCCTGGTTTTAATGTCTTCGACAATCTGTAGATAGAATGCTTTCGGGCTTTGCGGATCAATACGCATTGAAAAACCTATACTAAAAAATACCTGGTATACCAAGTATACTAAATATTATTCTTTTTGTCAATTCAAATTTTTAAGAAATTTCACAAGAGACTATTTAACTTAAAACAAAGAGCCAATAAAAAACATTTGATTCTTATTTCTATAAGTATTATATTAATCAGAATTTTGTCAGTTGATTATTTTCATTCGACTGACTTATCTTCAAGAAAAATAACATCACATTGAACAAATTAACATCACATTAAAATGAGATGTGGATATAGTTGAAAGGATGCATTATGGGACTGAACTGGATTGATATCGCCATGTTCATTGCGTTCATTGCGGCCGTGATTACGGTAGGTCTTTTAAAAAGCCGCAAGGAAAAAACAAGTGAAGATTATTTTCTCGCTGGACGCGGTCTGACCTGGTGGTTGATTGGGTTCTCTCTCATTGCTGCAAATATTTCTACGGAACAATTCGTGGGAATGAGCGGCAATGCAGCAAGTCATGTCGGGCTGGCCATTGCCAGTTACGAATGGATGGCCGCAATCACTCTGGTAGTAGTAGCATTCGGATTTTTGCCCTACTTTTTGAGAGCGGGCATTTTTACCATGCCCGAATTCCTGGAAGTCAGATACAACAGCACAGCCCGCACTATCATGGCTGCGGCAACGATTTGTATTTACATGCTGCTGCTCGGTTCAGTCACCTATTCGGGTGCTCTGACCATCCGCACGCTTGGCAGTAAAATGGGATACAACATTCCCCTGTTCACAGGATCACTGGTCATTGGCATCATTGCCATGCTCTATGTGGCGGCCGGCGGTTTAAAAGCCTGTGCCTGGGCCGATTTGATTCAGGGAAGCGCCCTTATTATCGGAGGCGGAATCATCCTTTTCTTTGCATTCCATAAATTGGGTCATGTCACAGAAGCCGCTCAGATCGTCAATGTCAATACCGGCGCAGTTGCCATGAAAACCTTTACGCAGAGCCAGGGGGCTTTCGAGCGATTCTGGGATCTGAACCGTGTTCGGATGAATATGTTTCTGCCAAAAACCGACCATATTCTTCCCTGGACCGCTCTTCTTCTCGGGCTGTGGATCCCCAATTTTTACTATTGGGGCCTGAATCAGTACATTACACAGCGAACACTCGGTTCAGCCTCGCTTGCCCAGGGGCAAAAAGGAATCGTTTTCGCCTCTTTTCTGAAACTAATTATTCCCTTCGTCATTGTTATTCCCGGGATTATCGCCTTCAATTTGTTCTCGAAGGAGATGCAGTTTGAAGCGACCCATGACAATGCCGGTATCATGGCCAAATATGTCAAGGCCAATCCCAAAACGATTCTTGTGGACACGGTTGAAACTCCAGCAGATTCTACCATTCAAAACTGGCAGCCTGGACGGTTCATGATCGCACTCTACCCGGACGACGAAACCCTGAAATCGGTCAAGATTCATAGTCCGTTTGTGCTTCCGATGACCCAGTCAAAATTCAACGAAATCAATCCCGCTGATTATACGGTATTTGATACCGAAGACAAAGCATGGAAAAGTGTCTTTCCCGCTTTGTATAAAGAAGTTCAGATTTATAATGCAAATACGGTTCAAAGGGCAAGTGACAATCAAAAAATGGTGACCACGGAAAAGTTTATTGCGTTTAAATACGACACGGCCATGGGTCAACTGCTTGGTAATGTCTTGCCTCGCGGAGTGGGCCTGCTTGGATTCGTACTTGCTGCCCTCCTTGGCGCCGTGGTTAGCTCTCTCGCGGCCATGCTCAATGCCTCTTCCACCATTTTTACAATGGACATTTACAAGAAATATATCTCACCTAAAGCTTCCCAGAAAGTGCTTGTCTTTATCGGCCGGATTTGCGTGCTGGCATTCAGTTTCATTGCTGTCATGCTGGCACCGCAATTGGGAAATCCAAAAATCAGCAACAGCATTTTTACGATCATTCAGGAAGGACAGGGATTTATTTCCCCTGGCATCCTCGCCGTATTCGCCTTCGGTCTGCTCATCCGTAAAGCTCCGCCGGTTTCCGGTGTTGTCGGGTTGTTGACAAATATCGTCGCCTACGGAGCAATAAAAATTGCACTGCCGCAGGTCCAATTCCTCAACCGGATGGCAATCTGTTTCGGTCTTTGTCTGCTTGTGATGAGTTTGATTACTTTGATCAAGCCTATGGCGAAACCCATTGAATTCAAACAGCAGACGAAAATGGATCTAACCTCTTCAAAAGGGGCGAAAATCGCCGGCCTGATTGTGGTCGCCTTGACACTGATTCTTTATTTCATTTTCAGTCCTATCGGACTCGCTAAATAAACCGGAGATAAATGATTAATCCCCTGAAAACACAAAACAAAAGAGGAGACAACATATTGATGAAATACGGATGCTTTGACAATGAGAACAGAGAATATCGGATTGAAACACCGCAGACACCTCTTCCCTGGATGAACTATCTGGGAACCCAAGATTTTTTCGGTATGATTTCGAATACCGGAGGCGGATACTGCTTCATGGTTGATGCCAGAAAACAGCGGCTTACCCGCTACCGTTACAACAACGCGCCCATGGACAGTGACGGTCGTTACTTTTACATTCGAGAAGAAAACGGTGATATCTGGTCTCCGTCATGGATGCCGGTCAAAGCCGATCTGGATGACTACCTCTGCCGGCACGGCATGGGATACACGGTCATCACAGGAGAACGAAACGGACTTCGTATTTCGACGCGCTTTTTTGTCCCCGTCAACGAAAACCTCGAAATCTGGGAAATGGACATCGAGAACAAATCCAGAGAAACCCGCTCATTCAAATTATTCAGCTATATCGAATTCTGTCTCTGGGAAGCATTAAACGATGCCACCAATCTGCAGAGAACACTCAATCTGGGTGAAGTCGAAGTCGAGGATGGGATCATCTATCATAAAACCGAGTATCGTGAACGACGCAACCATTTCGCCTATTTCGCAACCAGTGAAAAAATCAGCGGGTACGATACTGATCGGGACACCTTTCTCGGACCTTATCGCGGTAACCACGAACCTGTTGTGGTAGAACAGGGACAGTCCAAAAACTCGATGGCCTGCGGATGGAATCCCTGTGGATCTCATTCCATCGAAATCACACTGAAACCCGGTGAAGTGAAAAAAATCAATTTCCTGCTCGGCTTCGGAGAAAATCCTGAAGGTCAAAAATTCTCATCAAAAGGAATTCTCAATAAAAAAATCACCAAACCAACGATTGTAAAATATCTCGACCGCAAGAATTCCGAAAAAGCTTTTCATGATTTAAAAGAATATTGGGATACTCTTCTCAACAAATTTCAGGTCGAAACACCGGATACCCCACTGAACACGATGGTCAATATTTGGAACCAGTACCAGAACATGATCACATTCAAAATGTCGCGTTCCACTTCGCTGTACGAAACCGGCATCGGCCGCGGTATCGGGTTCCGCGATGCATGCCAGGATCTTTTCGGTGTGGTGCATTTAATCCCGACCGAATGGTCCCGCGAACGGATTCTCGATCTGGCCGCGATCCAGTGGCGTAGCGGCGAATGCTATCATCAGTATCAGTTGTTGGACAAAATAGGCAATGCTGATGTGGGCGTGGGATTCAATGACGATCCCTGCTGGTTGATTCTGGCCACGGCTTCCTACATCAAGGAAACCGGTGACTGGTCCATTTTGGACGAACAGGCGCCATTCGACAACAATCCTGCGGATACGGCCTCGCTCTACGAACATCTGGAAATTTCATTCAAATTTATTTTGAACAATCTCGGTCCTCATCAACTGCCCAAAATCGGACACGCCGACTGGAACGACTGCCTCAACCTGACTATTGTGAGTATCAAACCCGGCGATACGTTTCAGGCTGATGCCGAACAGGCGAGCCTCGATGATGAAATCGGTTCGGTTCCGGAGTCTCTGATGATTGCCGCCCAGTTCGTGTGGGCAGGCAGGGAATTTCAGAAAATGGCCGAACACCGTAACGACACAACTCATTCCGAAATGGCCCAAAAGGCCGTCGAGGAAATGCTGCAGGCCATCTACAAACATGGCTGGGATGGAGAATGGTTTATCCGCGCTTACGACCGGTTCGGTAAAAAGATCGGATCGAAAGAGTGCAAAGAAGGCCAGATTTTCATCGAACCCCAAACTTTCATGGGCATGGCCAAAGTGGGCATTGAAAACGGCATGCTCGAAAAGCCCATTAATTCCCTGAACAAGCGACTCCACACAAAACACGGCGTGGTGGTTCAGCAGCCCGCCTACACAGAATACGATTATACAAAAGGCGAAATCACTTCCTATCCACCTGGTGTCAAGGAAAATGCCGGTATCTTTTGCCATCCCAACGGATGGGTCGTAATCGCAGAATGCAATCTGGGACGCGGTGAGGAGGCCATGAAATATTACAAAACCATCTGCCCTGCCGCACGGGAAGAAATCAGCGATCTGCATCGGTGCGAACCCTACTGCTACTCGCAAATGATTGCAGGCAGCGATTCGGTCAGGCATGGAGAAGCCAAAAATTCGTGGCTCACGGGAACTTCCTCCGCCAATTTTCTCGGCGTCTCCCACTATCTCCTCGGAATTCAGCCGGACTATGACGGGCTGAGAATCGACCCCTGCATCCCAAAAGCATGGAAGAAATTATCCGTCAAACGTCTGTATCAGAACACTGTCTACTTGATCGATATCGAAAATCCAAAGGGTGTTAATAAAGGCGTTTCACAAATTACCGTGGACGGAAAAACCATAGAGGACAATCTTCTCCCTGTTTTTCAGGACGGCAAAGAACACGCGGTAAAAGTGGTAATGGGATAGACAGCCTGAATATTTTTTAAAGAATAATAACAAGGAATTCGATCATGGGAAATATTAAAATCATTAATGAAAAATCCATTCCAAACATTCCCTGGCAGAATCGGCCTTCGGATTGCAGCGACGTCGTCTGGCGTTTTGATAAAAATCCGATCATTCCCCGGGATGCAACATCCTCTTCGAACAGCATCTTCAACAGCGCCATCGTTCCGTACCGGGGTGAATTTGCCGGTGTATTCCGCTGTGACGACAAATCTAGAAAAATGCAGCTCCATACCGGATTTTCCAGAGACGGTTTATCCTGGAACATCGACAGCGAACCGATCCAGTTCCATTGTGAGGATAAGGAAATCGGACGCTTTGTCTACGGATACGATCCCCGCGTTGTCTGGATCGAAGACCGCTATTATGTGACCTGGTGCAACTGGTATCACGGCCCGACCATCGGGATGGGTTATACAAAAGATTTCAAGGAATACCATCAATTGGAGAACGCTTTTCTTCCGTTCAATCGGAACGGCGTTCTCTTTCCGAGAAAAATCCGGGATAACTATGTAATGATCAGCCGCCCCTCTGACAACGCGCACACACCTTTCGGCGATATTTTTTACAGCGAAAGTCCGGATCTGAAATACTGGGGAAACCACCGCCACATGATGGGACCGGTTCAGGACTCCTGGCAGTCCACCAAGATCGGTGGCGGCCCCGTACCGATTGAAACCTCCGAAGGTTGGCTGTTGATTTATCACGGCGTATTGACTTCCTGTAACGGTTATGTGTACAGTGCCGGCGTTGCCCTGCTCGATCTGGATCGGCCCTGGAAAGTGATTTACCGAACCCGGCCTTATATTTTATCCCCGCAGAAATTGTACGAGTGTGTCGGGGATGTCCCCAATGTCGTCTTTCCGTGTGCGACTTTGTGTGATGCGGACACGGGACGGTTGGCGATTTATTACGGCGCTGCGGATACCGTGGTGGGGCTCGCTTTTGCCAAAGTGGACGAATTGATCGAATTTACGAAAAACAATTCACTTGTTTAAATAGTACAAATGATTATTGAAACACGTGCATATGCCCGGGCCGGTCTGCTCGGCAATCCTTCTGACGGTTATTTCGGAAAAACCATTTCCATCATCGTCCGGAATTTCGGTGCGCACGTTTCCCTGTACGAATCCCCGGAACTCCATATCGAATCCCAGGAAACGGATATCAATGTCTTCCGGAATATTCACCATCTTTTGGAAACGGTTCAAATGAGCGGGTATTACGGCGGTTCTCGATTGATTAAAGCCGCGATCAAAAAGTTTATTGAATACTGCAAATCACATGGAATTCACCTCCCCATCAGAAATTTTACGATCCGATACAATTCATCCATCCCACGCCAGGTGGGACTGGCCGGATCAAGTGCGATCGTTACAGCGACCATGCGGGCATTGATGCAGTTCTATGATGTTGATATTCCCAACGAGATACTCCCGACGCTCGTGCTCTCAGCAGAAACTGATGAGTTGGGAATTCATGCCGGCCTTCAGGATCGGGTGATCCAGACTTACGAAGGTTGCGTCTACATGGATTTCGAAAAAATGTTTTTTCAAACACACAATCATGGCACGTACGAACGGATCGATCCAACCCGGTTGCCCAACCTGTATATCGCCTATAAAAC
>CAZIAH010000122.1:0-10496 GCA_964537715.1 uncultured bacterium
CGGGAAGGCGGCCGAACCGTAGGTGCCGGCGTGGTCGGTAAAATCCTGGAATAAACATAATTTAATGAGGTTCTAAAAAGTGTCCGGACAAACAATACGCATCAAATTAAAGGCATATGATCATACGCTGATCGATAAATCAACCGAGCGTATCGTACGCACGGCCAAAACCACGGGTGCAGCTATTTCGGGACCGATTCCTTTACCGATCAAACGTTCTGTTTATACGGTGTTGCGGTCTCCGCACGTGGATAAAAAATCGCGCGAACAGTTCGAGACAAGAATTCATAAACGGCTGATTGATATTTTAAATGCATCCCCGAAAACCGTGGATGCTCTCATGAAATTAGAATTACCAGCCGGTGTCGATGTGGAAATAAAAGTATGACATTGATCGCTTCAGAGCGGATGGAGATGAATAGGTTATGAATGGTCTTTTAGGCAAAAAAGTTGGCATGACCCGTTTATTTGACGAAACAGGTGTTTCCTTTGCTGCGACGGTTATCGAAGCAGGTCCCTGCACGGTTGTTCAATTGAAAACAATGGACAAAGACGGTTACAATGCGGTCCAGTTAGGCTATCTTGAGAAGAAAGAGAAGCATACGACAAAACCATTGCTCGGGCATTTTAAGAAGGCCAAGGTATCTCCTTTTCGTATTCTCAGGGAATTCCGTGATTACCGGATTGAGGTCAAAGAAGGCGATCAGGTTAAAATCGAAAATTCTTTTTTTGAAGGAGAAACGGTTCACGTCACGGGTTTATCTAAAGGAAAAGGATTTGCCGGGGTGATAAAACGCCACGGGTTCAGCAGCGGTCCGAAAACACACGGTCAATCGGATCGGCATCGGGCCCCGGGCTCCATCGGTCAATCCGCTTATCCAAAAAGGGTTTTCAAAGGATTGAGAATGGCAGGACGGATGGGAAATCGGAAAACAACCATTTCTAATTTAAAAATCTTAAAAATCATTCCGGATCAGAATCTCCTGGTTCTCAAGGGAGGGGTTCCGGGTGCCAGAAACAGTATTTTGCAGATATGGAATTAAACTAATATGGGTACAAATGTGAAATTGGATGTATATAAAACAGATGGGAAATCATCCGGTGAGCAAGTGACTTTGCCGGTCAAGGTTTTCGATATCGAACCCAGCGATCATGCAATATGGCTGGCTGTTACTGCCGAAATGACGAATAAACGTCAGGGAACCGCGCAGGCAAAAACTCGTGCTGCTGTTAGCGGCGGCGGAAAAAAACCGTGGCCCCAAAAGGGTAGAGGTTCGGCTCGGGCTGGATCGACAAGCTCACCCCTCTGGGTCGGCGGAGGAAAGATTTTCGGTCCCTCACCCAGAAATTACAATAAAAAAATTACAAAAAAGATGAATCGACTTGCCAGAAAATCCGCACTGACCTACAAAGCCAGAGAAGATTGTATCAAATTGGTGGAAGATTTTACTTTTGAAAAGCCTCGGACTAAACAGATGGAAAGCATTTTGGAACAGTTGGGACTGTCCGATGACAAAACATTGCTTATTACGCGCGAGACAGACCGGTCCCTGTGGCTTTCATCCAGAAATATTCCAACATTATCGATCAAGCAGGCAGACGGATTTTCGACATATGATGTGTTGAATGCGAAAAAGCTCTTGATACAAAAAAGCGCTTTGAAAATAGTAGATGAGGTTTTGGGAAAATGAAACTGTATCGTGAGATCATTGTTCATCCGATGGTGACAGAGAAAGCGTCGAATCTGCAGGAAACAGAGAGAAAAGTTGCTTTCGTGGTTGATCGAAATGCGAATAAGATTGAAATTCGAAAGGCGGTTGAAGACAAATTCAATGTCAAGGTCAGTAAAGTGGCCACGCTGAATATGAAGGGAAAAGTAAAACGTCTCGGACGTTTTGAAGGACGCCGATCTCATTGGAAAAAAGCCATTGTTACTTTGAGAGAAGGCTTTAAAATCGATTTTTTTGAGGGGAAGTAGTTTTTATGCCAGTAAAGAGTTTTAAACCAACGACGCCATCTCAGAGATACAAGACAGTCTCGACATTTGAAGAAATAACAAAAGACAGACCGGAAAAATCATTGTTGCGTCCGATCAATAAAAAAGGCGGACGAAACAGTACGGGGCGTATTACCATGAGACGGAGGGGTGGCGGACATAAACGTCTTTATCGGATTATCGATTTCAAACGGGACAAGGATGGTATTCCAGCCAAGGTTACCTCGATTGAGTATGATCCCAACCGGTCTGCCCGTATTGCTCTCTTGTGTTATTCTGATGGCGAAAAGCGTTACATTCTAGCTCCGGATGGTCTGGAGGTAGGCCATCAGGTCGTATCGGGAGAGAACGCTGAAATCAAAGCAGGTCATGTGATGCCCCTGGGCAAGATTCCCCTGGGAACAGGAATTCATAATGTCGAACTCAAACCCGGAAAGGGCGGCCAAATTGCGCGGGGTGCAGGAACCACTGTTCAACTCGTTGCCAAAGAGGGTGATTATGCCCATTTGAAACTTCCTTCCGGAGAAGTGAGAATGGTATCGAAAAATTGCCGTGCAACGATTGGTCAGGTGGGCAATACAGATCATGTCAACGTAACCGCAGGAAAAGCGGGACGGTCACGCTGGTCTGGCAGGCGACCCAAAGTCAGAGGAGTTGTGATGAATCCGGTGGACCATCCGATGGGTGGGGGTGAAGGGAAATCTTCGGGAGGAAGACATCCGACGACGCCCTGGGGGAAACCTACAAAAGGATATAAAACCCGTAAGAAAAACAAAAGATCCAACATATACATTGTAAAAAGAAGAAAATAGAGGAATAATTCGATGGCGCGATCTGTTAAAAAAGGTCCCTATATTGACGAAAAACTTATGGCAAAGATCGATGTTTTGAATAAAACCAATTCAAAAAAAGTCATAAAAACATGGGCCAGGAGAAGTACGATTCCCCCAGATTTTGTAGGTCATACGATTGCCATTCACAACGGGAATAAATTTATTCCGGTGTTTATCACGGAAAATATGGTAGGTCATAAATTGGGCGAGTTCGCCCCGACCCGGATTTTCCGGGGGCACAGCGGTAAAAAGGTGGATAAAAGTTCAAAAGTATCTTAAGGAGTCTCTTTTTATATGGAAGCAAGATCAATTGCGAAATATATACGAATTTCACCGCGCAAGGTCAGACAGGTCGTTGATCTGATTCGGGGAAGATCTGTGGAAGAGGCCATCAATTTGCTTCATTTCACGATGAAAGCGGGTTCGGATCCTGTCGAAAAAACATTACGTTCTGCTGTGGCAAACGCGATGAATAAAGATGAAAACTCGAAATTAAGTCCGGAAGATTTATTTATCAAAGAAATTAAAGTGGATGAAGGTCCGACAATGCGTCGGTACCGTCCGGGCCCGATGGGGAGAGCACATATTATCCGAAAACGAATGTGTCATATCACGGTCGTTGTTTCGGATTTATCGGTATAGGATCAAGACGGAGGAGATATTGGGACAAAAAACGAATCCCGTTGGTTTCAGGTTGGGAATCAATCGAACATGGAAATCCCTGTGGTTTGATGAAAAGGGATTTTCTGAAAAATTGCGAGAAGATCTCATGTTGCGAGATTACATTCGGAATCGTCTTCCCAATGCGGGGATTTCCGAAGTTGAAATTAAAAGGACTCCAAAGCGGATTACGCTGACGATTCATACGGCACGTCCCGGAATCGTGATCGGTAAAAAAGGAGCGGAAGTGGATAAGGTCAAAGAAGAGCTTCAGAGACTGACTTCCCAGGAGATCCAGGTCAATGTGCATGAGATCAAACGTCCCGAACTGGATGCTTATCTTGTCGCTGAAAATGTGGCGAGGCAGTTGGAATCGAAAGTGTCCTTCCGTCGGGCGATGAAACGTGCCATTACTGCTACGATGCGCATGGGTGCTGAAGGGGTTCGAATTTGCTGCTCCGGACGTCTTGGCGGAGCCGAAATGGCACGACGGGAACAGTACAAGGAAGGCAGAATCCCGCTTCACACCTTGAGAGCTGATATTGATTATGCAACGGTGGTTGCAAGTACGACGTATGGTACCATTGGTGTCAAGGTGTGGATTTGCAGGGGTGAAATACTCGGAGTTTGATCTTACACTATAATGAGGTGGTTCTTTATCAGCGGATTTACAATCAATCATGAATTGTTTGTTTCTGGGAGTTCAATAAAATGTTAATGCCGAAAAAGGTGAAGTGGAGAAAACAGCAGCGTGGTAGAATGAGAGGAATGGCCTATCGGGGATCCAAGCTTGCTTTCGGGACGTACGGGTTAAGGGCGATGGAGCCTGCCTGGATCACAAGCCGTCAAATCGAGGCCGCTCGAATTGCCATCACAAGATATATCAAGCGCGGAGGGAAACTGTGGATCAGAATTTTCCCTGACAAACCCGTGACGATTAAACCTGCCGAAACGAGAATGGGAAAAGGAAAAGGGAACCCGGAATTCTGGGTGGCCGTGATCAAACCAGGGAGAATGCTTTTTGAATTGGAAGGAGTGACTCAGGATGTGGCCAAATCGGCCATGAGACTGGCTTCGTATAAACTGCCTTTAAAGACGAAGTTTATTACTTCCACAGAAGGGGAGAATGCTTGATGTTGAAAATGGAAGAAATCAGACAACTGCCGCTGGAAGAATTGAAAATTCGTTTAAAAGATACAGAAGAGGAATTGGTCAATCTTCGATTTCAGCTGGCTCTGCATCAGTTGGAAAATCCTCTGAAAGTGAGATATCTTCGAAAGGATATTGCACGATTGAAAACGATTATTCGTGAATTTGAGCTGGGCGTGAAAAAAGAGACAGAAACGAAGAATTAAGGGAAGTGATATGGCTGAGAGAGCAAGAAAAAAAGTCTTTGTAGGTAAAGTCGTTAGTAATCGTATGGAAAAGACGGTCACTGTGGCTGTGGAGAGACGATGTCGGCACAAGCTTTATGGTAAATTTATAACGAAGACGTCTACATTCATGGCGCATGACGATAAAAATGAGTGCGGGATTGGGGATACCGTGCGTATCATGGAAACCCGTCCACTCAGTCGTAGGAAGCGTTGGAGACTGGTTGAAATTGTCGAGAAAGCTCAGTAAATCTGACTAGGTAGAGGATAGAAATGGTTCAGCAATATTCAAATTTGATTGTCGCGGACAATACGGGAGCAAAAAAAGCGATGTGTATCAAAGTTCTCGGCGGTACACGAAGACGGTATGGAAGCGTTGGAGATGTCATTGTCGTATCCATAAAAAGTGCGATTCCTGGCGGCAGTGTAAAAAAGGGAGAAGTGAGCAAGGCGGTGGTTGTGCGTACGAAGAAGGAAATCGGACGTTCCGATGGGTCCTATATCCGGTTTGATGATAACGCGGTTGTATTGATTAATGAACAATTTGAACCCAAGGGAACACGTATTTTTGGGCCTGTCGCCCGGGAATTACGGGAGAAGCAATTCATGAAAATTGTTTCCCTGGCTCCAGAAGTACTTTAGATGAAGAATGGAGAACGTCGATGAAAGTGGTTAAAAATGATAATGTCATCATTGTTACCGGCAACTATAAAGGTAAAAAAGGGAAGGTTCTTAAAGTGTTTCCCAAGGAGAATCGAGTCATTGTCGAAGGTGTGAATTTTATGAAACGTCACACACGGCCGACTCAGAAGAATCAGCAGGGTGGGATTATCGAGAAAGAAGCACCTATTCATATTTCGAATTTGATGGTGATTTGTCCAAAATGTGGTGCGCCGTCAAGATTGGGACGAAAAATGCTCGAAAATAAAAAATATGTACGTGTTTGTAAAAGTTGTGGCGAAATGCTGGTCAGCACTTCATAATTTGAATCGATGGAGATTGGCAATAAATGGTAAAAACAAATGACAAGTATGTACCTCGACTGTTCACCCAGTACAAGGAAGAATATGTGCCGCACCTGATGAAACGGTTTGGTTACAAAAATCCGATGCAGGTTCCCAGGATCGAGAAGATTACATTGAATGTCGGTGTGGGTGATGCGACCCAGGATGCGAAATTTTTAGACGGGGCCGTCAACGATTTGACCGTCATCACCGGACAAAAAGCGGTTGTGACCAAGGCGAAGAAATCGATCTCGAATTTCAAACTTAGAGCCGGCAGTCCGATTGGCTGCAAAGTCACTCTTCGGCGCGCTATTATGTTTGAATTTTTGGATCGTTTGTTGAACATAGTCATTCCCCGAATTCGTGATTTTCGTGGAGTCAGTGACAACGGATTTGATGGCAAAGGCAATTATACACTTGGGATTAAAGAGCAGATTATTTTCCCGGAGATCAATTATGACAAGGTGGTAAAACTTCGAGGATTGAATATCACCATCGTGACGACTGCCAATACGGATGAAGAGGCGTATGAACTTCTCAAGGAGTTTGGTATGCCGTTCAAGAAGAGAAGCGAGTCGGTCCCTTCATAAAAAATAACGTGAGTGGAGTGATAGGATTATTAAAAGGAGTTTTTTGTGGCAAAAAAATCATTGATTGCAAAGACAAGGAAAAAGAAAAAGTTTGCTGTAAGAGAGTATAACCGGTGCAGTCGTTGTGGTCGGCCAAGAGCCTATCTGCGGAAATTCAGTCTTTGCCGCATCTGTTTCCGTGAACTGGCTCTGTCCGGGGCGATTCCCGGTATAAAAAAAGCAAGCTGGTAGTAGTTTTTTGATTGATCAATCATATCGTTTATTAAACAGAGGGTAACTATGTCACTCACAGATCCAATTGCTGATTATTTGACAAGGATCCGAAACGCAGCAGGGGCAAGGCACAGTAAAGTCGATATTCCTTCTTCTAAAATCACCGGGGAAATCACAAAGATTTTGAAGGATGAAGGATACATTCATAATTTTACTTTTATTGACGATCAAAAACAGGGTATTATCAGAATCTATCTGAAATATGATAACAAGAAGAAATGTGCGATTACGGGGATACAAAGAGTAAGCCGGCCCGGATTTCGAAGATATACGGGAGTGGATGAAATCCCCAGAGTATTAAACGGTTTGGGGATTGCCATTCTTTCGACCCCGAAGGGGATTTTGACTGATGTCAAGGCACGATCCGAACGTATCGGAGGAGAAATTCTCTGTAACGTTTGGTAATATCATGTTACTGCAAGAGAGGAGTCATCGTTGTCCAGAGTAGGTAAAATGCCCATTCAAGTACCGGATGGCATCACAATTGAAAAAAAGGAAGATAAAGTCATTGTGAAGGGCACAAAGGGGATTCTTGAAGAAAAGATTCATCCGGATATGAATATCGTTATCGAAGAAAAATTGATTCGTGTCGAACGACCCGGCGACAATCCGGGCCATCGTTCAATTCACGGATTGACAAGAACTTTGATTCAGAATATGATTACCGGTTTGACAGAAGGATATGAAAAGAAACTGGAGATTGTTGGGATTGGATTCCGAGCTGAATTGAAAGGGGAAATGCTGGTTTTGCAGTTGGGGTATTCCCACCCGATCTATTTTGTGCCGCCCGAAACGATTAAAATCGAAGTCCCTGCGCAAAATGCAATCGTTATAAAGGGTGTCAATAAACAGCTCGTAGGACAGGTAGCTGCCAAGATTCGATCGTTTCGTCCTCCAGAACCCTATAAAGGGAAAGGGATTCGCTACGAAGGCGAGTATGTACGTCGTAAAGCGGGAAAAGCAATGGTGTAATCACTGTATTTTGCAGACAACGTGGATGTAGAAATATTGAACATTAAGGATAAGGAATTATGATAAAAAAAGCTTTATTAAGAAGGGAAAGAAGAGAAAGAATTAGAAAACATATCAGCAAGCATGTGCGTGGTACTTCGGATCGGCCTCGCTTAACGGTTTTTCGAAGTCTGAAGGCGATTTATGCGCAATTGGTAGATGATCAAGAACAGAAAACATTAATCTCGATTTCGAGTTTGTCTAAAAACTTGAGTGGTGAAGTAAAAAAGGCCAAGGGGAAGATTGAAATCGCTAAGATCGTAGGAAAAGCTGTTGGAGAAGAAGCGAAAAAACAGAAAATTGAAAGTGTCGTTTTTGATCGAAACGGTTATCTGTATCACGGCCGAGTAAAAGCACTTGCAGAAGGTGTCCGTGAAGCAGGATTAAAATTTTAAGAGAGAGGATGCTGGCCTTGGAAAAAATCAATGCAAATGAGCTGGACTTAAAAGAACGGGTCGTATCTATTAATCGAGTTGCTAAGGTTGTAAAAGGAGGCAGACGGTTTAGTTTCAATGCCATCGTAGTTGTCGGTGACAGTCATGGAAACGTCGGAATAGGTATGGGAAAAGCCCGTGAATTGACCAGTGCGATTGCCAAAGGTTCAGAAAATGCTAAAAAAAATCTTTCCCGTATCCCTGTTCTTCACGGAACCATTCCTCATGCCATCGTCGGCAGATATGGCGCCGGGAAAGTGCTTCTCAAACCGGCTTCTCCTGGTACAGGGGTAATTGCCGGCGGACCGGTCAGGGCCGTTGTCGAGTTGGCAGGGATCGAAAATATATTGACAAAATCTCTCGGTTCAGCAAATCCGCACAATGTGGTTAAGGCGACGATGAGTGGTCTTCAACAGTTGAGAGACGGTGTCTTTATCGCAAAGGAACGCGGCAAGAAATTTAATGAACTTTTCGAATAAGGATCACAACAAAATAGGGTTCTATTGTGGATAAAATAAAAATTACTCAGATAAAAAGTACGATCAAGGGAAAAGAGAATCAAAAACGAACGATGAAGGCTTTGGGATTACACAAGCTTCATCAAACCGTAATTCACAAGAATGGTCCTCAGATTCGCGGTATGGTTCGCAAAGTTGCTCATCTGGTGAAGGTGGAAGAAGTCAAGTAGTAAATTAAGTCGTTCATTGATTGAGGTCAATATGGATTTGGGTCATTTGACATACGAAAAAGGATCGAAGAAAAAGTCAAAAAGAATCGGCAGGGGAATTGGTTCGGGACACGGGAAAACTTCCTGTCGCGGTTCGAAAGGACAGAAAGCCAGGAGCGGTTCCAAAAGACGCGCGTGGTTCGAAGGCGGACAAATGCCTCTCCAGAGACGTTTGCCGAAACGTGGTTTTACGAATCTGTTTGCAAAAAAATATCAGGTTCTCAATGTGGGTGAGCTCGATAGTATAAAAAAGAATCAAATTTCCCCTGAAGAATTGTTAAAAGCAAGAATCATTCGCTACAAACATCTTCCAGTCAAGATACTGGGTGATGGCGAAGTGAAAAAGGCACTTGAAGTTCGAGCCCATGCTTTTAGCAAAAAGGCAGTTGAAAAATTGGAAGCAGCTGGTGGAAAGGTAATTCGATTATGATCCAGAGTTTCAAAAATATTTTTAAAATTCCGGATTTGAAGAGCCGTGTTCTTTTTACACTGGGGATTTTGGTTCTCTATCGGATTGGTTGCCATATTCCTACACCGGGGATCAATGCTGCGGCTCTGACGGAATGGTTTGCCCAACGGCAAAACACATTGTTTGGATTGTATGATATATTTGCAGGTGGAGCATTGAGACGGGCAGCCGTATTCGGTCTCGGCATCATGCCCTATATTTCTGCCTCGATTATCATACAGCTCATGGGTGCTGTCGTTCCCTATTTTCAGCGGTTGCAGAAAGAGGGAGAAGAAGGAAGAAAAAAGATCAACCAGCTGACGCGTTACGGTACCGTTTTTATTTCTGCGATGCAGGCTCTTGCTGCAAGCGTTTTTTTGGAGAGCCTTCCTGCGACACACTCGGGTATTCCTGCCGTCTCTCATCCTGGAATGGGATTTCGTCTGTTGGTTATGGTGACTTTGTGTACGGGAACGGTTCTGATCATGTGGATGGGGGAACAAATTACGGAGCGGGGAATCGGAAACGGGATTTCTCTCATTATTTTCATCGGTATTGTGGATCGTTTCCCTGTAGCCATGTTGGATGAACTTCAGCAGCTTCTCGGTGGAAACCGCGCGCTTGTAGTTGAGTTCTTTATCTTTGGTATGTTGTTGTTGATTATAACGGCGGTTGTCTTAATCACCGAAGGAACCCGAAAGATCCCCGTGCAATATGCGAAACGGGTCATTGGCCGAAAAGTATACGGCGGGCAGTCCACCTACATTCCGATCCGCGTCTCTGGATTCGGTGTGATGGCGATTATTTTCGCGCAGTCGCTGATGTTTTTTCCCCAGACAATCGGACAATTTTTCCCGAATAGTGAATTCGTTCAGAATCTGTTGAGCTATTTTGAGATGCAGTCTCCTGTGTACTGGTTTTTCTACGGCATTTTGATTTTGTTTTTTACCTATTTTTATGCGGCCATTGCTTTCAATCCTGTGGATGTGGCCGACAATATGCAGAAATATGGAGGTTTTATTCCTGGTGTGCGTCCCGGAAAGAAAACGGCCGAATATATCGATCATGTGCTTTCGCGGATCATGTTACCGGCGGCTGTCTTCTTTGCATGTGTTGCTATCTTGCCGTTTTTTGTATCAAGATATTT
>CAZIAH010000123.1:0-10437 GCA_964537715.1 uncultured bacterium
CCCTTGACATATCCCGCATGATGTTTATCATGATGCAGACGCATGGTTTGTTCATCAATCACCGGCTCCAGGGCATTGTAAGCATAGGGGAGAGATGGTAATTTGTGTGTGGTTTTAACACCCATACTGGATAATGAACTTCCACCAGCGCTTTCATCACCGGTGTGAGCCAACGCGGAAATTACACTGTCACCAAATATCAGCATGCCTCCACCAAAGCCCAATTGTTTTAAAAAATGTCTTCTCTCTGGCATCATAGCCTCCTATTTCTTTGAAATTGCATACTTCCTTTTTTATCCCCCAAAGTGCAAATATTTTCTACGCTTTGGATGCAGTCTTCATTTTTTTTTCGATACTCGTCAATAACGAATTGAAAGAGTCCTTGAAACTGGCAACACCATCTTTGAGCAATTGTGCATATTCTTTATTCACATCAATACCGTACTCTTGTAACCGCTCGATTATTTGGTATGCATCCTGTAAATCTTCAGTCAGTGTTTCTTGTACTGAACCGTGATCTAAAAATGCTTCAAATGTGGTATTGGGCATTGTATTGACAGTATCTCTGGCTATCAATTCGGTCACATATTTTATATCGCTATATGCAGGGTCCTTTGTGCTTGTCGATCCCCATAGCGGACGCTGCAGCCGCGCACCCCTTTTTTTGAGATTAAGGAATTCAGAAGAAGAAAAAATTTCAAGAAATCTCTTATAGATAATCCGGGCATTGGCAACGGCCGTTTTTTCTCTCAATGCGTGCAGGTGCTTTTTTTTCTGCTTTGTTCTGGTCCTGTTTATCAGCGCATCTATCGATTTATCGATCAGAGTATCGATACGGCTGACAAAGACGCTTGCAACAGAGTTGACTCCGCCTGCATCGCCTCCGGATTCTATGTAACGTTTTATGCCGTTTAGATAAGCATGAGTCGTATTGACATACTGCTCCGGCGAAAATATCAAGGTTATGTTTATATTTATTCCTGAAGCCAGCAGTTCTTCGATCGCCTTAAATCCTTCTTTCGTCGAGGGGACTTTGAACATCACATTGACACGGTTCACTTTTTTATGGAGACGTCTACCTTCCTCTATCGTCTTGTTTGTATCATGAGCCAGACGCGGATCTATTTCCAGACTGACGTAACCATCCAGTCCTCGGGTCTTCTCATAAACCTGCCTTAAAATATCCGCTGCGTTCTGTATGTCCTTTACCGTTAGTTCATCATAAATTTCAAAAGATGTTTTTCCTGCATGACACAGCTCCTGAATCTGTGTGTCATAGGCACTGCTCTGGGAAATTGCTTTATTGAATATCGTAGGATTCGAAGTGATTCCTCGTAAACCCAGACTCACCATCTCTTCAATTTTTCCTTCTGTAATTATTGATCGGCTTATGTTGTCAAGCCATACACTTTGTCCCAATTCCGTCAACTCATGAAAAATCGTCTGCTTCATCTGGAATCCATCTCCCATTTTTATTTGAGAATTTCAGATATATCTTCGCCGTATTCGGCGCTGAATTTTTGTACTCGATTATTTTATTACGCATATCCAATTTATTGTATGGAATTTTTTTTGCACAAGCATTATATAGCGTTTTTCACTTTTTTGCCCGATGCGATCCTGAGACGAATTTTCTCTTTACTGAATCCTCTGTTTTCTTAAAGAAATTCTATAATCAATTTTGGACGTGGCTATACAATGGCAAAAAATCGATTATAATGTAAATTCGTCAGTCCACAAAAGAACCGTGCTGGTGAATGGGTTCCCCGTGAGGTTTGCCCGCAATCAGTACAAAACGTGCCTTTTCTCCGGCCGTTGCCGCATTCATTCTGACTACTTGTTCCAACACCAGAGCCTCGCCCGAGACCAGTTCGTCTCCATTTACGCGCACCTGCTTTTCCAGGACATAGATCAGCGCGTGCCAATCCAGAGGAATTTTATCTTCAAACGCGGCACCGGGTTCCAGCGTGACGTCCAGGTAGCGCATCGGTGTATGGGTTTGCACAGGGGAGCCTTTACCGACAATCGTACGGATGAAGACATTTTCAGTCTTGCGCTCCGGAAAGGCAGAAGGTTCTACCTGCTGATAGTCCGGTTCCATCCCTTTTAGTTGGAGAGGCAGATTGATCCAGAGCTGCAATCCGTGGCTCAAATGGGGGGAACCCGGCAGTTCGGCGTGCACGATGCCCCTTCCGGCAGAAAAGCGCTGTGCGCCACCGGTCGATACAATACTGTCATTTCCCATATTATCCCGGTGGTGAAAGGCTCCTTCCAGCATATAGGTCAGGGCCTCGAATCCTCGGTGGGGGTGGTCCGGGAAGGCCGCCGGCGGATTTACATAAAACTCATCCAACAGCACAAAGGGATCTATGTGAGACAGGTGGGGGGTTGGAAAGAGCCGGCGTACCCGCGCTCCGGCACCTTCTTTAGTCTCGATAGCAGATGCCTTGAATTGAGCTTTGGTATGCTCTTTCATGATGTTGCTCCTAAAAAGTCAGCATTTCTATTCGTTGTGCAGTCTTTTCTTTTTTGCTAATAGTTCATCATTTGTTTTTACTCTGTTAAGGATATTCAGAGAATATTCGTTTTTTCATTAACTGATCCGGATTTCTTTGCTGTTTTCCCAAAGCCCGTGAATATTGCAAAACGCCATTGCATGGAGCGTACCTGCCTTTGCCGTTTTCATACTGACAACTACCCGATGATGGGTATAGACCGATCCCTGGTTGGGTCCGTTAAGGGATTCTCCGTGTGCATTGAATTCAAAATGTCCAACTTCGTATGGATACTTCTCTCCTTCAGGATGAAAGTAGAGGCTGATCCAGCGGATGTGATGTTCCGTGGTATTGGGGTGCGCCACTTCCTTGCCCAGTCCTACCTTTACATCGAAAATCTGATCGGCTTTGACCTGATCCAGACATTCGATTACCGGCACATGTTTTTCGGTTTTCCAGTCCGCTTGTTGAATGTGTTCACTTAGGTTTTTCATTGTTTATTTCTCCTTTAAAATTGGTATTGGTACGACGGATTCTTGTACTACCGCTACAAACAAGAGTCGATGTCCTTTGAGACAACGACTTTCGTATTGAAGCTCACCCTGATTTTACATCTGTATTTCCTTTTCCATTCCATGTTTCATCATGCCTCCGCCCATCTTCCCGGTATTTTTTTTCATTTTGTATGTTTGCAGCATTTTCAATTGATCACCAGAAAGCAGATTGCGGCTTTTCTCAACGGCGTTCAAAAAACTGAATCTCAAATCTTTTTCAATCGCTGCAATTTCATTCATTTTGTTTCTGACTTTGCTGAAATTAGGTTTTGTCATATCCATGAGTTCGGACAATTCAATCTTTGCAACCTGAATATCCGCCTTTTTCATTGTGGCATATTTTTCATAATCTGTCATCAGCGTCTTCAAATCAGAGATCTGTTTCTCTGACAGATCCAGTTCGTCGGTTAATTCCAACAGAAAACCAGGACATCCAAAATGACAAAGCTGCGTGATAATAGGATCTTCCGTGCCCGTCATGGACATTCCGTGCATCATGCTATGTCCCATCATACCTTGATGTATCTGTTTGCTGCCCATCATAGGCATGTTGTGTTGCGTTTCTTCACTCTGAGCAAAAATCAGACTCGAGACGAGTAGAAATCCCACCGTCAAATTCATAATTAATCTTTTCATGATGATTTTTCCTTTACGATTTTTTAATGAAATGATGTTTGTGTCAGTTCCTGATGCTAACGAAATCTCTGTCTATCGTTTTCTCACCCCCTCTGAATGTTTTCATTCGTTATTTCAGATGATTTTTTTTCTGCTTGAATTCTTCCTTTTATCAAAAAGGTTTTCTTTTATACCTTCCTAATTTGCACCCATAAGAAAATGGGGAATGATCTCCATGCTTATTGATCATCCCAAAAAGGTGACCGTGCAAATGCATGGGATGATGCTTTCCTGCATCGGAGTTCTTATTATTCGCTTTATACATTTTATGCATTTTCAGATATTTGCCGTCCACGCCTTGCCCATGATCTATTTTCATCATAGCGCCCATCACGCCGGGTTTATCAAATATTCCCGCTTTTGTTTTGCTGTCGGGCATCCCCATCGTTCCTGCCGTCGTAAACACAAAAATAGACTTGAAGCTCAATTTACCCATTGAATGATACAGGTCAGGTTCTGGAATAGCAGGAGTTGCATGCCGTTTTCCCTTTCCAAGCCATTTGGATGTGTGCGCAGGGTCATCATGAACCGTAGCACACAATTCATAAGTACCCTCGGTCGGTACTTCGACAAGGACATCGTACGTTTCAACAACGGCGATGAGGAATCGATCTAACTTTATTGATTCGACTTTCTGTTCATCTGCAGCAATAATCGTCATGAGGCCAACTGCATGACGCATATAGAAAAATGTTGTGGCAGATCCATCGATGATCCGCAATTTTACCAGGCGACTGTTGGTTTGAGTCAGATACATTTCCGGTTTTTCATTCGCCAGAAATCGATCATGTACCACATTCATAATATCCATGGGAGGCATTCTCAGCAAATCTCTTTTCAGACAGACACCAAACATTCTCCTCCGAATAACACCGAAAATATTCTGGCGACTTCCTTTTTGAACTACATACCTCTCACTTTCTCGTTTCAGTGTGCGGAGAACAGCACGGGAATTTTCTTTTGTCCAGTCTGACAGCAAAACAGCATGATCCTCATGGACTGCAAAGCACTGTCTTCGAGATTTGAGGATAATCGATCCATAAAGTCCGCTTTGTTCCTGCAATTCTGAATGGGACTGATACCCATAAATTCTTGTCTGACGTATGGGAAATTCGTAAGTGAATGTGCTATTTGGTACTATGGGAGGATAAATCATATACGTAACGCCATCCATCCAATATGATATCAATACGTTGTGCCCCTGAATAAACGTTGATGCATCCATACGATTGTAAACATGAATACGAACTCTGTCATCTCCTTCAAAAAATAACGTTGGTCCAGGTCTTTTGCCCTTAATCGGTACGACAGAAACAGATTTTTCAATAATATTTGGTTTTAGTTGTTTAATCGTGAGATTATGTTCGACTATTCCCAAATAAACAAATATTGAACATAAAAAAATGATTACAAAAATAGAAAATGCAGTAATGTCTTTATTCTCATTAATCATAATTTTTTAATACGTTAAATTTTTATTTCATAGATTTCATTTTTTCGCCCGTCATCGGCGTCAATTCCAGTTGCTGCATCATTGCATGCACGTTGCTCAAACTCCAGTGATCAGTGATCATGCCGTTCTTGAGACCCAATATATGAATTCCCATCCAGGTGCCTTTTTGCCGGTTGGGGATATGCCCATTAATTTACCTTTCATGGTACAGGTTAAGGTAACGCGTTGCACAACTTTATCATTCTCGGCAATCACATCATCAATTTTTATCCGGAGATCAGGAAGAGCATTGCGAAGCATTTTAAAGAGTTGTCTTATTCCCCCTTGACCGCTCGGCATGCCATGAGGTGCCGAATGGTTGACTGCGTCTTCTGCGACATATTCATCGATGACACTTAAATTGCCTTTAACAAGCCCCTTTTCCACTAGCTTTCGGGCAATCATTTTGTTTTTAGCAGTCATATCATGTGCAAATATTGGTTGTGCTATCAAAACCAATAAAATGACTGCTTTCAACAATCCAATGAGACAGGTGACTTCTCTACGCGTTGTTCTTACCGCCTTTAATTTAAGATTAACATCTTTCTCGTTTCCTCGAATCCATCACCTTTTAATCTGTACAGGTAGACTCCACTTTTAACGGGATTGTTCCCCATATCTGTACCATTCCACACCGCGGTTCGGTCCCCCTGTGGCCGATTTTCGTTTACCAGTATATTTATCAATCTGCCGGTTATGTCGTAAACTTCAAGAACGACTTTCGTATTGCTTTTTAGATGGTATCGAATCACTGTACTCGAATTAAACGGATTGGGATAATTCTGCGCCAATCGATACTTTTTTATTCTGTTTTCCGGTTCTAAAACATCCGCAGACATGGATGTAAATTTGTAGATTTTTCCATCGAACGCACAAATGTAGAGCTCGTTGTTTTGGTCTACACCAAAGGAGGAAATGTTCAGATCGGTGTCGTTCAGCAACAAATTGACTGGTTTTTCTATGCCGTCATATTCCAATGTCCAGATCCGTCCGCTAACATAGTCGGCGTAAATATACTTACCGGTCAATTCCGGAACATTGGAACCTCGATAGACGTAGCCGCCTATAATCGATTGTCCGACGCTATGGCTGTATTCCCAAACCGGCATGATCAGGTCGGTGGTATCACATGAGGCGGCATTGTAGCAGTGAAATCCTTCCATGATGTTCCAGCCGTAATTTTTACCTTTTTCGATGATGTCGATTTCTTCATACACATTTTGACCGACATCGGCCGCCCAAAGCCATTGGGTTTCGGGATCGAAACTGATCCGCCAGGGATTTCGCAGGCCATAAGCATAAATTTCTTCTCGAAAACCTCGAAGATTGGCGACAAATGGATTATCCGCGGGAATGCCATAATTTAAGCCCGCACGGATTTGATTGACATCGATTCGCAGAATGGAGCCCAGCAATGTTTCTAAATTCTGTCCATTGCCCTGTGGATCTCCGGCAGAACCGCCGTCACCGAAAGTGATGTACAAGTAACCATCGAGACCAAAAACAATCTGGCCCGCGTTATGATTTGAATACGGTTGGTTGACCTCAAGAATGACAAATTCACTGTTTTTTACAGCTGAATCTGGATTTGAAGTGCTGACCTGATATCGGGAGATAACCGTTCTATTGGGATTTGCTGCGGTATAATCCACATAAAAATAACCATTGTCTTGATAATCAGGGTGAAAGGCCAATCCGAGCAAGCCTTGTTCATTGCCACTGTCATTCACCCATTCCCGAATATCGAGAAATACATTTTTTATATTCACTTCCCGATTGTTGTCGAATGTATAAATCATTCCCTGTTGCTCCAACACAAACAATCGGTTCAAATCATCATTCGGGTGCTGTAAATCCACAGGTCGTGTAAAGTTCAGGTTTGGGAATGCCGCTTCAAGACTCACCTGTGCGTAAACCTGATCCGTGCCGGACGAGCAACCGATTATCACCATCAGCAGACCAGGCACGAACGTCATCATGGTCTTCATGATTTGATTTCCTATTAATAAATCAGTTGTTCCTATTGTAAAAATGTCATTCTTTTGATCTGTTGAAATTCATCGCTTTTCAATCGATAGAAATATATTCCACTGCTTACGATATTTCCACGATGGTCTTTTCCATTCCATCGAATCGTATGTTCACCCGGATTTTGCGTGCCGTTTACTAACTCTGTTAATTTTTGACCTTGAATATTATATATCGCAAGTACGATATGGCTTGGCCGGTTCCCTGATATTTTATAACGGATGATCGTATTTTGATTAAATGGATTTGGATAATTTTGATCGAGCGATAGGTTCACAGGAATATTCTGTTGCGAAGATCCGTGTTCGACGGCCGTCGAGGGTTGAACCTCAACAGTACCGGTCATGTAAGGATGAATTGTGCAATAATAAGGAAAAGATCCCGATGAAATGAATTGAAACATGTAAGATTCTCCTGTACCCAGATTCCCGGAATCCCAAACGGGTGGATTACTGGTGCTGGTGGAGGTATGCGTGACCGCCTCGTTATTCGTCCACCTGACGGAATCTCCTTGTTCTATCGTTACTGTTTGTGGATCAAAAGTGAAATTTATAATCGAAACATCAATCACTTTGGCCAATGCAGTTTCCGATGTGAAACTCAACCTCATCATAACGATGAAGAAGGTCCATATCATTGTTCTTTGGACTGACATATCGATCCTCCATTCAAAAAATTGAAAACTGAAGTTTGTGGTGAATGAATAGATACTGCCTATAACCTTTTTGTATTTCGCAATTTTGTTCCTCTGGATAATAGAAATATCTTCTTTCTTGATCGTTTTGTCATCTTCTACGATTGGTCCGAGTCCTGCATGTTCAATAACTTGATATACGTTATCCAGCTTTGCAAGATTTTTTGATGAATGTTTTCAACAGTTGCAGATTTGCTATTGGAAGTTTCCGCTATAGTTTCCAAAGATTGACCGTTTGCAAATTTTTCCAGGACTTTCATGTCGTATTCAGAAAGATATAGTTCTGACCTGTATTTGCCATTGTTCAATTTTTTTAGATAAGTCTGAAACATCTCTTTTTCTAGTTTTTTGCTTAAATAAATCTGATTCTGCATGACCATCAGAATGGCTTGTTTGAGTTCTCTTCCAACCGTATCTTTCAGTATATATCCGGATGCCCCCGCTTTAAACATGCCGATAACGAAGTTCAGTTCGTTATGCATGGTCAGACTCAATATCTTGATATGTGGATCGAATTCTTTGATCAAATGGGTGGCAGCCATACCGTTAAGTTTGGGTAAACCGATATCCATTAATACCACATCGGGTTTTAGTGTTTTTGCAGATCGTACTGTGGATAGACCATCTGTCGTTTCACTGACTATTCTAAAATGCTGTTTGTCTTTTAAAAGATTACGAATAGAATCCCGGAAACCATCGTGATCCTCTGCAAGTATCATTCGAATTACCATACTTTTAATGATAGGAAATGAAGATCAAGATACAATAGGGAAAATCCCTATTTTTATTTTAAAAGGGGATGAGTGAAGAAGTAATTTCCCCCGATGTGAGGAGTCGAAATGATGTGGAGAAAGGGTCTATATTAATTTATGTTAAATCAGGAACCCGAGGTGGGACTTGAAAATCATAAGTTCCCGTGATCAGCTACATAAAAAGTTTAGTTTAGGTCGAAGCCTCGGCCCGGAGTACACCGCCACAAACTGTTTTTCTGCATGGATTGGAAGTGCAATGATTTCGATGTCCGGATGACAGCCAGAATTTGAATCACTACTTCCATATCCCTCACTTCGGGTATACTGTTATCCAGGATTGTCAGCTCAGGATTCAATCCTTGCGTCACTTGTAAAGACATCCCGTCTTCTCTAACCGAGAGGATAATGCCTCTGTATGTTTTGTACCTGCTGATCACACATGAAGTGGCAGGAGTGAAGAGAATTTCCCCTTTGTCCGATCTTTATCCACCGAAAACCGTTTGCGGCGGTCATTTTGATAATGGTCTGCAAACCTGACGATTGAAATAACGACCTGCACCGCCGAGAACCAGTGTTTCACCCTCATGTCCATCCAGACTGTCAAAAACCGAGTGAATAAAATTTTCAAGATAATAGGTTTGCTGAAAACAGGGGCAGTTCTCCAGAGTCCGGAAGTGCCTGATTCCTGATTGGATAAGGGCCCGGTGGATACAGTACGAATGCTCACAGGTTATCTTCAGTTAAATTATGAAAAAGATCGATTCCCATTATCGAAAATCCCAGAATGAAACATAGGGCACGCCTTCTCCCCAGAATAATGTGATTTTGAAGGTTCTACACAAATCGATATCGCTGAAAAGGACGTCCATTCCGCTTAATCTTTTGGCTCTCAGATCATAAAAACAGCTGTTTTTTGAAGGTTTGAATGAAATACAAGTCTGATCCCTGTCGTCTAAAACAATACTGCCCAGAAGATTGTTCGACCAGAAATCCATATTTGATTCTGATATATACAATTCATCAAAGATAAAACCTGTCTGGTTTTCGATAATAATATTTTGCCTTACGTAGGCGTTCTTGTCCTCAAAATAGAGGCTTATGTTTAAGAGCATACATAGGTTGATGTCCTTGAAAATGATACTATCTCCATTTATTTTGGTCGCTTTGATGTCGTATCTGTGTTCTTTCGGATCTTTAAGAGTAAACTTGATCACTTTTTTTTCGTCCGGCTGAAAAACACTGTTTCCCAAGACATTGTCTCCCCACTGATTTTTTCTTGCCGGAGAAATTTGTACCATCCTGATATCAAATGAAGTTTTATTGATCAATTGTATAATTCGCTGATCTGAATGTTCCTTACCGGCAGAAAGTTGAATAGTGAATAAACTGCTTAAAAGAAGGCTGATGAACAGAGTTTTGTTTTTCATGGTTTTGTCCTCCTTAAATGGTACACCTGTGGCTTTAAGATTGGATTAGAACAGACATTTTGTCTGATATAGATAATACATTTTTTTAAATAGATTTTTAGCCATAGTTAATCCATTCGATTTTTTGTCAAATACCCGGAATGCGTTGTTTCAAATATCTTGTATGCGCCGATTTTAATACGATCAGCGATGAGAAACCAGATCAGTGCATATCCCCAGACAAACATGGCCCAGGACCATCCGATCGGAGTCATAAAAAGACCGTACACCGTGATGAGGGTGGCAACAATCTGGGTACCTGTGACGGCTCCCAATAGAAC
>CAZIAH010000124.1:0-10434 GCA_964537715.1 uncultured bacterium
TTTTTGTCTTCAATATCTAAATATTTCAATAACTTGATCCCGCGAAAGCGGGGCGACATCCCGATTTCAAATATTATATTATTGATTGAGTCGGGATGACAAGTCAAAATAAACAATGATAATGTTTACTATTCTATCTCTTTTATGAAAAACTTGACACTCTGGATTATTCTTATAATCAAGCAATCTGCTATTGAATTTTCCCGGTATATTTTTTACATTATCACAGGTCATATGATCCCTCAGCCAAACGTCTGACGAATAACGGTCCATAAATACGAGGTAACCCAACTTGGAATTCGAATATTCTGTAGAAACCTACCGGAAACTGGAGAAGGCATTTCTTAAAACGGCACTGCACAGATCCATGCGCATCAAACGGTATGAAGAAGGTACGGAACTAAAATACTTCGTAACGGGAGTCGAAAAAGCGAACCAGGCAAAAGTGCGTTTGGTAATAGACAAATTCGTTGGAGGGGGATTCGCCGGCCAGGTCTACCGGGTGAAGATTCTCGAAATTCAATCGAAATCAGGAACAATCGAAGGGCTTGAACCCAGTAAAATCGTCGGGATGAAAATATTAATCCCTCCCTCCTTTTTCTCGAAATTGTTTCGCAATTTCATTTACTGGATCGGATTCCAGGGACCCTTTCAACTTCAGGCCAATCCTGCGGCAGCACGGGCCGGAGCGATCTGGCAGAAATTCATACAGCGGGGAGCAGCGCTCCGATTTGGTGACGAACAGACCGTGGTAAATACGCATGCCACTTTTGTGGACGAAATCATGGGAAGCTGCGGTGAATTGAGGGAATGGGTCGAGGGACGTACCTGGCGTCTGGAAGTCGACCCGTATCTCGATTTGTTGAGCCGCTGGATTCGAAAAAAGAAAGTCGTTTCGGATCATCTCGGTTCGCCCGAATACCGCGCCAAACGGACTTTCATGTGCCAGTTCGTGGATCTGCTCCATGCAATGGGTGCGTACGAATTTGCCCGCCAGTACGAATGGTCCACGTGCAAGAGCCAGCCCAACTGCCTGAAGCGAAGCGAAACCGAGCATGATCCCTCCGGGGGACTGGTAGCCGTGGATTTTCAGGCCGGACTTGCTCTGCTTCCATTTTTACCGATGAGCCCGGGAGATTTCAAACTGATCGGCAAAGGCTTTCTTCGCGGAAGTCTCGTCCAGTTTGACCGGGGCAATGTAAACAGGCTGGAGCGGTTTATCGCTGACCATCCCGAAGCGTTTGCCGGAACAAAACACATGTTGGAGGAATTGAAGGAAAAGGAAAGGATATACAGAAATTCGATCCCGGATATCACACACAACCATATCCGATTGCTTTATAATAAACAATTGTGGTCCACACTTTTAAAAAGTACGGTCACGGGGTGGCGAGTCCGAAATCTCATCGATGCAAAATGTGAAAAAACACTGCGCGGAAACATCCTTCTGATTGCACTCTATAATTTTCTTGGATTTATACCGGTGATCGGCGGTTTTGTCCGGAGGATCTGGGGACAGCCGTTCTGGCGGCGCCATTACTGGAAAATGTTGACCAGTTTAAATTACCTGGCCAGAACTATCCGGGGAAAATGGATCGAAATGGTAATCGACTGGTACAGAGACGGCCGCATCGATGATGCGCGCGCACTGAAGATGTCACAACACGTATGGTTTTGTCTCCTGCATTTCCCCTTTTCCATCCTGCCAGCCGGACTGCACAAATTTCTTACCGATCTGCGCTATACCAAAGAGCGACTCGAATTCATCTTCCTGCGGCCGGTTCGGCTGTACTTCAATGCCGAACTCCGTGCCCAGTGGCTCATCGATATGATCAAAGAAGGCAAGAAAAAACACATTTTGACCGAAGAGGATGCAACGACCATTCTTTCCCAGGCCAAGGAACCGTTCATTCAAAAGTATCTCAGGAGTCTGGCCGTGCACATCTGCACCCTGCCCATTACTCAGGTTATCTCGGTAACCATAGCCATTTTTTATATTGTGACACACCCAGAAATGCCGAAAGCAGAAGCGTATGCCATCGGCGTGAGCATCATCGCTCTGTTCCAGGTCGTCCCGATCTCGCCTGGCTCACTGGTCCGCGGGTTGTACGTGCTCTTTCTTGTCATCAGCGAAAGAAATTTCAAGGATTATAACATTGCCGTATTTTTAGGATTTTTCAAATACATCGGTTATCTTGCGTTCCCGATTCAAATGACTTATCGATATCCGGCGCTGGCGCGTTTCATGGCCGGACACTGGGCCACGGATGCCGTGCACATCGTCCCCGTATTCGGAGAAAGGGGCGCGCTGCTCGAGCATTTTGTCTACCGATTGTTTTACAACTGGCCGCTGACGATCCGGCGCAGAATGCAGGAACGAAATGAAATCCGGTCACCTCTAAAACCCAGATACTGGCACATCCCCCTGATCGCAATCATCGGAACAGTGATTTTCTGGCTGGCCAATCTTTTCTATTATCAGCAGTTCGAGATGCTGTCCGCTTTAAAAGAGATCTGGATCCCCGTGATCGCCGTTTCTCTTCTGAGCGGCGCAGCAGTGACACTATGTGCGCGCGGAGCCGCGATGTGGAAACGCATCGTCTCGGGCGCTGTTTGCGGAAGCGTGATTGCATTGTTGTCCACCACTCTGTTCGTTTCTCTCGGATACAGCGGCACCATGTCAAACAGTGCTGTAGTCTTTAACGGCATGTGGAAGGTTTTCGCCTTCACGATAGGCGGAACACTCGGAGCGCTGATCACAGAACTGATTCTGCCCGGAAAAAAACTGGAATGAAATAAATTTGTATTTTACCAATATGAGCATAGCAAATGATAAAATTCGTCATCCAAGGAGGCAATCATGAAACGATTTCATGCAATGTTCTTAATCGTTATCATTACATTCACAATAATGGTTTTGAACAGTCATACGGAGAGTTTTGCCGCAACAGGCAGTGTCAACGTCGTCGAGACCCACCAGACCATCGAAGGATTCGGCGCTTCGATCGGCTTTTACGAAAATATAATGGCCAATCATCCGAACAAGGAAGATATTTACGATTACATTTTCAACGAACTCGGACTGGATATTCTGCGTCTCAGGAACAGTTATCGGAATAATCCGGTCAATTTCGCTCCCGATGTTGAGGAAATCGTACAATCCATGTATTACCATTCGGATTTCGAACCGAAAATCATGATCTCCTCCTGGTCACCACCTGCAGAGCTCAAGAGTAATAACAGTGTCAATGGTGGGAATAATGCAACGTTGAAAAAGGAAAATGGCGAATACGTATACGGCAAGTTTGCCAAATACTGGACGGATGCACTT
Source organism: uncultured bacterium (assembly GCA_964537715.1). Taxonomy (GTDB): domain Bacteria; phylum Zhuqueibacterota; class QNDG01; order QNDG01; family DSAB01; genus CAZTZL01. The sequence goes on from CAZIAH010000124.1 coordinate 3,332, forward strand.
GCTGCCTATGAAAGTATCGGCATTGAACCCGATTATATAAGCATCCAAAATGAACTCTCTTACGACGCTACGTGGGAATCGTGTCGCTTTGATCCAACAGAAAACTCTGCAATTGCCGGTTACGACCGTGCACTGGATTCTGTTTACTATGCATTTCAACAGGCCAACCTCTCTACCAAAATTTTAGGACCAGAATGTCACGGAATCGGCTATCAGACTTTCCAGAATTATGCGGCGAGATATGATCGTGACCACTTATATGGTTATGCGTACCATCTCTACCATGGAGGGGATGGCAACATCAACCCGGATGCATTCAATGCCAATTTGACGGCAATTGCCAGCAGATATACAGACAAACCGATTTTCCAAACCGAATACGATTACGGCGGATGGTTCAATACGGCCTGGCTGATGCACGACTGTCTCGTGAACGGCAATGTTTCCGGTTATCTTTGGTGGGCTCTCATCTGGCCGTACGGTACCGATAGTAACGGATTGGTTCAAGTGGAAAATTCGTCGAACCCTAGTGGATGGACAACCGATGATGGTTACGTCGTGTCTCAGACCTACTGGGCATTCAGACAGTTTTCGAAATTTATATTCGCAGACTGGAAGCGGGTCACTGCCGATGCCGACGACGAAGATCTGAAAATATCGGCTTATATCAATCCTGAAAACGATATGTTAACGCTTGTTATTATCAATGTGAGCGAGGAGGATAAAACCTTGAGTTTCAATATTCAAGGTTTTGATATTGAAAACGGAGAAATCATCCGTACTTCGGAAACCGAGCAGGGCGAATTCATTGGATACTTCGATGGATCAGCGAGTCCGGAGATGCCTGCACAGTCCATTACGACACTCTCCTGTTGGGGCGAATTGACTAAAGTCGCCGAAACCAAACCGCTGTCACCGGATCGTTTTGTTCTGGGACAAAACTATCCCAATCCATTCAATGCTTCAACTGCCATCGATTATTCGATACCGTTCCAGTCTACGGTTCAGTTGAAAGTGTACAATACCTCCGGCCAGGAAGTCAAATCCTGGATCAGCAAAACCGTACCTGCCGGGACACATACCATCCATCTGAATGCAGACGTCCTGCCTTCCGGAGTCTATTTCTACCGTATCCAAGCGGGAGACTTCAATCAACTGAAGAAGATGATTTTGATCAAATAACCGATGGATGTGGGATGGACTCGTAATCCATCCCACACCTCTTCCTCCTGTCGGAGATAAACATGAAAAACAAGAAAATGATTTTCATGTCAACCATTCTGACAATCACAGCCGTCGGTCAAATCGTACTCACGATTGTTCTTTATAATCCAGAGGCAAACACCGCACGGATCAATGCCGGATGGATCGTTTTATGGATTTCGGCGATTTTCGGTTGGCTGCCGATATTTACATTTCGCAAAAGGGGAAAAGTAAAAGGCCGAGGGTACATGCACACGACCGTACTGGTTGACAGCGGAATATACGGAATCGTGCGCCATCCCCAGTATCTGGCAGGCATTTTAATAAGCATCGCACTGCCATTGATCACATTGCACTGGGCGGTTATCGCTCTTGGTTTGATCACTGCCGTAATAGACTATCTGGACACATACGATGAAGAAAAGAGATGCATTGAGAAGTTTGGAGAAGCATACCAGAAATACATGAAAAAAGTCCCACGGATGAATTTTATTCTGGGAATCATCCGGGCACTCCGCCAAAAACAAAAGGGACAGAAGTAAACAATACAAATCGTAGACAAGGTGGGCGAAGCTCATCTTTTATTGGTGACAAATTGAGGTACTCTAATTTGGATTGAATACACGTTTATGTATAAATATCAAGCTGTAAAAAAGTGCTATTTATCCGACAGTTTGAATCCTTTGCCATGAATATTGACAATGTGAATTTGCGGATCCGCCTTTAAATATCTTCTCAATTTCGTGATGTAAACATCCATACTGCGCGCTGTAAAGAAACTGTCATCATTCCAGATGATTTTAAGCGCCACCTCACGTTCCAGAATTTTATTCTTATGCAGACAAAGCAGTCTGAGCAATTCAGATTCTTTGTAAGTGAGTCGCTTTGCATCATTGCCGATCTTCAATGCCTGGCGATTAGTGTCAAATGTGAAATCACCTATCTGAAATACTTGGTTTTCCTGTGGTTTTGAACCTGCATGGCTCCGCCTCAAAACAGCCTGTATCCGTAGTACCAGTTCTTCTATACTGAAGGGCTTGGTGATATAATCATCACATCCAATATGGAAACCTTCAATTTTATCCTCTTTTAAAGCCCTGGCCGTCAGGAATATAATTGGAATATCAGGATCGATTTTCCTGAACGCTTTAGCCAGAGAAAAACCGTCCTTTACCGGAAGCATGACATCAATGATGCAAAGATCAAATCTGTTCTTCAGAAAGTTTCGCTCAGCTTTATCTCCATCCTCAGCAAGTGTAACCAAGAATCCCTGGAGTTCAAGAGCTTCCTGTGTTACCAGTCCAAGATTTGGATCATCTTCCACCAGTAACATTTTAAAATTTTGACGTGTCATGCACTTTCTTTCAATGGTAATTTTAGTATAAATACGGATCCTTTGCCCGGAGTACTCTCCACGGAAACAGATCCCTGATGCGCATTGGTAATCAATTGGACATAATGAAGACCGAGACCAAATCCTTTCACGTTATGTAAATTTCCTGTGGGTACGCGATAATACTTATCAAAAATTCGTTTTTGCTGATCAGCGTCAATCCCCAATCCATTGTCCTTGATTTTTACATGAATGTATCCGTCTCGAATCAATGTTGTGATCTCTATCTTGATGGGACGCTGTGTATATTTTACTGCATTGTCCAATATATTGTGAATCACATTCATCAAATGGATTTTATCTCCATAAATCTGATCTGTGGAGGCATTTAATTTGAGATGAATTTTACCCTTTTGTTTTTCAACAATCAGTCTGAAATGATCCACGGCAGAATTCAAAAGTTCATGCAGACTTATCTCTTCCAATTGGAAATCGATCTCACCCTGTTCCAGGGCTGTCATTTCCAAAATATTCTCCACCTGCTTCCGCATCCGATTGCTTTCATCGTGAATAATTCGACTATACTTGAGCAGCCGGTTTTTATCCTTAAAAATCTTATCACGTGAGATTGTTTCACTGGCCAAGGCAATCGTTGAAATGGGTGTTTTGAATTCATGGGTCATGTTGTTAATAAAATCCACCAGAAGTTGTGCAAACCGCTTCTGTGACCAGAGTGCTCTGACGATAAACAGAAAACAAATAAGCAGAGCAACAAGAAAAACAAGGGCAAAAAACGCGGATACGGACAGTTGTTTGATCAAATAAATGTTCTCATCGGGAAAGTAGAATGCCAGATCATTGGATTCGACAAACAGATCATGGGGGAAAAGGCGTGACCGGTACTTTGATAATTTTAACTTATCCGCATCCAAAGGAATGGGCTGAAAAACAAGCGAATCGGATTCTGAATCCAATATGCCATAATGAGCTGTGGTGTTGATACCAAATTCTTCCAATGTTACCTGAATAATAGAATCAAGAGAAGCGAAATCAAGATGTTTCTGAATGGGAACCGGTTCAAAGCGCATGTATTGATTAATGATACGATTAATTAATGCAGCGCGTGATTGATCCAAGTCAGGATCAATGACCAATCGTCCCGGAGAGGATTTGTCCAGATAGAAAGGATGTTTTGTATCATTGATATATAAATTGAAGTGTACAATTTGTGTTTCGCCAAGCTGGTCGACGGGTATTTGATGAATTCCCGAAGGTATTATAGAAGAGTAAACTTCGCGCTGTTCCTTTTTTGCGCTGTCCAGTACAACCAGCCGGACAAGAGATTGCTCATTGAGATGAACAACCACCTTATTGCTGTCGAAGGCAACCGCAGAGCGGTAATGCTGGATATTTTTCAGGGTAATTGAACTTTTATCATCCGCCTCTTGATTTTTTAAATGCATAGTTGTGGCACTGTAAACACCCTGGCTATCGATTCCTACAGAAACATTCAGTACCTGATTAAACGTTTTTTGTGTCTCCAATTTCTGAATGACATTGTTGAGCATACGATTGACATTCTGCTGAAAGATCTCTTCTTTGAGCCGAATAGATTGAATCAACAAAACCACTTGTACAGATATCAAGCCGATCATTGCCGTGATGACCAAGCCTGAAATAATCGCAACTGTTTTTTGATTAACCTTCATTTTCTTTAATATACGACGCTTAATGACAAAATGCCTATTAATTTAACACTTTTTAACACTTTCTAACAAGCTTTAACTACAGACAATCCAAACAATTCAATAATTTAAATCGTAATCACCTATGTAAAAAAACAGGTTTAAAATATCTATTCAGATATCAATACTTTATTAAGAAGGAGTTGAAAAATGAAACGGAAACGTGGATGTTTTTTTGGTTTGCTTGTTATATTCATTTATCTCCATGCGATTGCCCATCCAGATCCAGCAAATACCCAGGAAACCGTTCAGCAAGATTTTAAGCCAAATTCCTATCAACTTTTGGAATTGTCCCGTACTCCTCAACCTCTTCAAATTGACGGTACCATTGAATCTTCCTGGAAACAAGGCGTGCCGTTTTCAAACTTTACCGAATACTTGCCAGTTGAAAATCGAAAACCTGCAGTGGATACGAGGGGTTACATCACCTATGATGATGAATATTTGTATATCTTATTCATTTGCGATGATCCTGATATTACAAACCTGCGCGCCTCATTTGCAGATCGCGATCATATCTATGGGGATGATTGGGTTTGTGTCAGTATCGATCCCGATCACAATTCACAGAAAGCTTATGAATTTTATGCCAATGCAAGAGGTATTCAGGGAGATCGGTTATGGCAACTCAATGGAGATGAAGATGACTACAGTTTCGATCTCGTATGGAATTGCAATTCTCAAATCGCTAATGATTTCTGGAATGTGGAGATGCGGATTCCTTTTAGCAGCCTTAGATTTCCCAGAAACGATGTACAGAAATGGTCCATTCATTTTATGCGATATTATCCCCGTGAAAACCAGTACCGCTTCTCGTGGATGCCGATCACTCAGAATAATACATCATTCATGGGACAGGCCGGCGATCTGACTTTTGAGATGCCACAAAAAACAGCCAAACCACTTGACCTGGAAATATTGCCCTATGTGATTACCACCCAGCATGGTTATCGTATTTTTAATGATCAAACAAGAAAAAGCGAGTCATGGCTTGCAGAAAAGGCGGACGGACGTGCCGGATTCGGCGTGAAATACGGACTTTCCTCAAATATGATCATGGATTTCACCTACAATCCCGATTTCAGTCAGATTGAATCCGATGCCGGTCAAATCAGCATCAATAATCCCTTTGCTCTATTTTATAGTGAGAAGCGTCCGTTTTTTCAGGAAGGCAGTGAAATTTATGTAGTGGACCAGTATACCCGTGGCATTGCTCTTGATCAATATGTCAACCTGTTTTACTCCCGCAGTATCAATGATCCGCTTGTGGCCGGTAAATTGTCTGGCAAAGTAGGACGCATCTCTTTAGGAATTACATCGGCTTATGATCAAAATACCCCTTTTATCATTCCGTTTGAGGAAAGCAGTACGGCCTTGTCAACAGACAAAAATTCGATCAACAATATTGTCCGCGCAAAAATAGATTTGGGTAAAAACTCTTCTGTCGGACTCTTCCTGAGCAACCAAACCATGGAAGAAACAGGTTCCAATACCGTCGGTGCTGTGGATGCAACCATTCGATTGTCTGATAAAGATATGTTCACAGCAATAGCAGCAATGACCTATACACAGGAACCGGAGGATTCCCTGCTCTCACAAACAATCGGAGACCACACTTTCAGGATAGGTGATAAAACACACACAGGACGATTCGACGGGGAATCTTTTTATGGCCAGTTGTTGAGAGCCAAGCTGGCGCGTGCTTCTCTGCATTGGACAGCAGCCATCGCCTATCAGGATTTCTCCCCGGGTTTCCGGGCAGACAACGGATTTATCTGGACGACTGGATATAGAAATATTGAAGCAGTCTCAGGTTATGTATTTCGATGGGAAGATAATAAACTGTTCACAACGATCGAGCCGCGTGTTTCTTTCTGGCGAAAGTATGATTATAACGGTCTTGTTAAAGATACAGGTTTTCGCCCCACATTGCAGATTCAGATGCCCAAACAAATTACAGTTTATATCGGCAGTTTTGTTTACAACCGGGAAAATCTAAGAGGAAAACAGTTTGAAGATGCCCGTCAAATCTGGTTTTGGATCGGAACCAACACGTCCAAATCGATTTCCACTGAAACCTATTTCCATATCGGTAAAGAAATCAATCGCATGGGCGTTGATGGAAATCCGTATAATCCCTTTGAAGTTGTGCCCACCTACCGTTTAAACGCCATCGTGACTTTAAAACCGACCGCGAAATTAACGAACTGTCTGGAAGTACGGAATTTCAGTTTGTGGCAAACGTACTGGAGCCGGCAGATTATGGGACAGAGAATCTGGCGCAATACATTTTCGTATAATTTTAATCGCAATCTGTTCATACGTCTCATTACCGAATATAATCATATTAGTCTGGCAGATTCCGAAAATGGACAAATGACAAAACAGGGCACATTCTCATTTGAGCCCTTGGTGAGCTTCAAGCTTAATGCTTTTTCTGTTTTCTATCTTGGTGCACATTTTGGTGGATGGAATAATCTGTCTTTGGACTGGGAAAAAATGCAATTAAATGATCAAACCATTTACATGAAACTGCAATATTTAATTGGATTATAAGTTTCAAAAAATGGAAGAGTTTGCATGTGGGTAATGCCGAACTCGAACCAGTGATTTTACTGTTCATAGAAGAGGATAACCTAAATCTGCTTTTTAAAATAATGTTTACATTTTTTTGTATTGAGGATTTAATCCGTCAGGATCCTAAAAGGCTGACGCCTTAAATCCAATACTTGATACTCTGAACAATTTCACAAATGCAATGAGATTCTCCCGTTGCCTCAAAATAAAATGTAACCCAGAGGGTTAGAGATATTTAGATTGCC
>CAZIAH010000125.1:0-10422 GCA_964537715.1 uncultured bacterium
CAAATTCTCTTAAAAGAACTAAGAAAACGGCCGCTTATCTAGTCTAGAGCCTTTTATTATTTCCTTTAGAGATTTTGGCATGATAGTAAGTCCATTGTCGATTTCTTTATTCATTCTTGTTGACAGAAAAACAAATAATCTTGATTTTTTTTCAAAGTCATCTAGATATTTAAATGTACTTGTTGTGAGAATATATTTCCCGCAACGCTCACAATTAACAGCGATTAAGTTTTCATTTTTAGTTAATGAAACCTCATATTCTCTTCCGTAAAAATCAGTTTTCATCAAACCACAAGAAGGACATTCCTGGATACGTAAATAGTGCTTATAGCTAATAAACAGACGTCTCTTTCTTTTAAAATATCTTATTTGACGAACTTCCATAACAAATTTACAAAAATTTTCCCATGTACTTAAATCTCTATACCAAATTAGATTTGTATTAAAATGACTTAAATAATTTGAACATGCTTTTGCTAATTTGAAAATCGTCAAAGTGGGTGGGTAACTCGTATATTTATATCCTGGATAGTTAATTGCACCCATATAAAAATCAGGATGTCCCATGTCTTCAATAGCATTTCCTGATCTAATAAATTCTATTATTGAATGATATATCTCAAAAATATAGCTTAAACTATCATTCTCGTCATTTAATAAAGAGGTAATTTCTTTTATGTCAGGTTTTTGCATAACAATTTTACAGTTTCATTAAAATAAAAAAACGAAAAAATCATGAAAAATCAAGAGAATTTTATTTCGCTTCTTTCTGAAAAAGAAACAACCGGTAGGTTTTGTATTTTTTGAAATTCTCTGCGTTTCTTGCACAGCTGAAATACTTCCGATTGATTTTGGCGATTTTCTTTTTGAATTTCCACAAAAGAATTTTTGAGAAGAAGGGGGAGCGGCTTTGTAAGAATTTGATGATCAGATTCCAGATTGGCAGTCCGGCGTTCATCATCAGGTCATTCACGATATCGAGATTGGGTGCGGTCTGTTCGGTAATGTCGATGTCCTGAATGAGAGTGAAGGGGTGGTAGAAGATAACATTGTGGAATTCACTCAATTTGTGTCCACCGCCGAGCACGCTCTCGCCCTCGGCATCGGTCTTGAAAAAGTCGCAGATCAAAAGATAACCGTCGGGATTCAGATATTTCACTGTGTTTTGAAACGCCTTTTCCATATTCACGTACTGAAAACTCTCGCTGAACAAAACGACGTCGTATCGCTTGTCTGTCTGCAAATCTTCGTAAGGACATTCAAAAATCTGGCTGCGGTTTCCAAGAAGTTCCCGTGCATGTCTGGACAGTGTGCGGCTGGGGGAGACGCAATCGACCTGATATCCCTTTGATATCAGTTTTTGCGCCAGTTTGCCCACGCCACATCCGACATCCAGAATACTTTTTGCATTTTCTGGGATGTGGGAGATCAGAAAATCGGAGTGGTTTTCCTGGGCCTTGGGCAGATTGGCCAGATCGAGTTCGAGATCTTCGGTCCAATACCCGTAGTGCATGTGTTCGGTTTTGAAAACGTGTTTTCCGAAGATCAATCCCATTTCCAGGCCGATTTCTTTGGAATCTGCTTTTTTATTTTTTTTCATTGTTTCCTCTTTTTATAAATATGAGTTTCGAGTTCCGAGATTTGTGAGTTTCAAGTTCCTAGTTTCTAGTTCCCGACCCAACCTCCCCGGTCTTAAGTTGTTCGGATTCAGATTCTTCTTGAGTGAGCAATGGTTTTTTTGTTGATTACCAGAAGATTCCCTGTGAGCAGCAAAACGATGCCGATCCATGCGAATTTTGACCATACGTAATTTTCGAATAAGGATGAAATGAATAAAGCAATCACGGGAACGACCACAGGACCGTATGCCGCCTTGTCGGCACCAATGCTGCCGATGAGTGTGAAATAACAGTAAAATGCAATGACCGAACCAAACAGAGCCAGATAGAAAAGTGAGGACAGGTAGTTCGTTGAAAGCTCGAAATCGAATGTTTTTCCAGAAATAAGAGCTAATAACGCCATGAAAACCGCACTGTAAGCCATACTGTATGCGTTGCCCTGAATTACCGGTATCTTCTTTTTGATATTGTATTCGACGATGATGTTGCCGAAAGAATAGATGAGTGTGGCTGCAAAGGCGAGGAGGAGAGCCACAAAATTTTTATCCGATAAAGAAAAGGTTTCGATTTCCGGCCAGAATATTAAAACGATTCCACTCAGGCCCAGCGTGGCACCGATCAACACCATCCCGTTGATTTTCGTTTTTAAGAATATCGATCCGTTAAAAATATTGAGAAAAATAAGCGAGGAACAGACAACTGCAACTAGACCGCTTGTCAGTTGTATTTCAGCAACATAGACCAGCCAGTAGCCGATTGAAAATGAGAAGATGCCCTGCAAAAAAATCAAAAAATGTTCTCGGACACTGAATTTTAATTTCCTGCGGGAGAGGAAACAATAAATGAACAGAATCACAGAGGCCAGAAAAAACCGATAGGCGATTGAGATCATGGGGTCGATATGCCCCAGTTGAAATTTGATGGCAAACCAGGTCGATCCCCAAATGAGGATAGTGATCATATAGAGAATAGCGTTTTTCATTGGTCAATCAGATCCAGTTTGAAATTTCACTTATGATCCGAAATACTTTTGAATAAATTCAAGAATGCGCTCTGGATGTTCGCCAACATAGTTGTATGTATCAAACCGTTTATTAATCCCTTCTATGATCCACAATTCTTTAGGTCCGGCAGACGCTTCGTAAAAACTTTCGATGTCTGATAGTTCGGTCCAGGAATCGTCTTTGGCCTGGATGTACAAAACAGGAATGTGAATGTTCTTTGCGTAGGTCAGCGGAGACATCGCATCGAAGGAAAATCCACCCCGCCACATTGCTAGTTTTTCGACGATTGGAATGAGAAAAAGACTGAATTCGGTATATTCGTGACGCAGGTAGCTCCGAAAAAACACTTTCGATGAAACCGGCTGAATGGCAACGAGAAACCGGACATGTTCAATCTGATCTTTTCCCTTGCTCAGTGCCACCATCGTCGAAGCCGCGCCCATGCAAAAACTCACGAATCCGATCTGTGGTTTCTCGAAAACAGGAGCGCTTTCGATGAAACGAACAGCGCCGAGAATATCCTGATATTCAGTTAGTCCGTTCCCAGTGATGCCTCTGTCGCTTTCACCGTGGTTACGCAAATCGAACATCAGAACCGGATATCCTTCCCGATTCAAAGCCAGGGCCATTTGAAGCAAATCCACATCTGTTTTGAACAGGGGAGGAAATCCCTGATTTTTGGCCACAAATCCGTGCCGGTTGAATGGCATGGCATGCGTCAGAATTATCACTTTGTTTTTACGATCCGATCTTGCCTTAACTGGTGCCAAAATAAGCCAGCCTTTGAGTGTCAGACCGTCGGTGCTCTGAAAAGTAATTTCCTTATACTCCATTCCATACTTCTTTGGTGAGCTGACAATAGGTTGCCGCCTGGAATGGAGCACGATATCTGAAAAAATGTAGCTGACAGTCAAAATAAGGATCAACAAAATGCCTGCAACAAGGATGATCCATTTGAATTTCATTGTTTTTTAACTCCTCATACCTTCGCACATTTTTCTTCAGGGATATCGAAAGACTTTCCTGCAGTCAATCAATAAATTATTCCACGATGTGATGCAAATTCAGGAATACGTCAAAGATAATAAAATTTGATCACTTCGGCAAATCAATTTCATGGACGTGCGGAGAAAAAGGATATTATTTGGATAGATATGAATTGTGAAGCGCGAAAATTCTTTCAATAAATTCTTTGCAAATTAAATCCTTTTGAAGCTGATTTTCATCCTCGGCGGGAATACGGGGAAATTTTTCTTTGAATCCGCTGGCAAACAGTCCCGTTCCTTTTTTTTGAACCGAACCGTCCGGTAAAAAGACCTCAACCCGGCGAAGACCGCAGCTTGGGGATTTGGTTTTGAATATGAATCCGCAAAGTGACATTCGATTCAATTCGTCGAGACGGATTTTCATCCAGTTTTGCATTTTCGGAGTGATATCCAAATGGGTACTGCATGTCATCAGGCGAATCGTTCCGTTTATTTCTTCGAGCTGCATGGCTTCGCGAGGAACACCGAGTCCGCATTCTTTTTCGGGACACACCGGAATATAGGTCATGGATTTTCCGAACACATCACGCAGGAAAGTATTGAGTTTATGACCGCCGTCATAGCGGACGTGTTCGCCTAATAAACAGGCGCTGATGCCGACAAGTAGTTTTGTTTTTGGGGGATTCATAAAAAATTATCAGACGGATAACTATTGGATCAATCCGGTTTTACTGTTTTTTGTTCCGGCAGTTTGCCGATCAGAAATGCATATTCCGATTGTTTGAATATTTTCAAAACAGACTTTGCAGGGGATGGCATTTTGAGATGGGATGGCAAGGATACTATTTTTGCGCCGCGCCACAACTTGAAGTTATTGATGCCAGGTTTCCGGTCCAGCATGCCGGAGTAGAACAGAGTTACATTACGTTTTTTGGCAAGTTCTTCCCGTGTATAATGAAGAAGCAAATCCTGGGCGCGCAACGGAATGGATTTTTCCGAATTGATCAATGATTTGGCGATGAGAATGCGGTCCACGATACAGCAGACCAGGATGGCGATCAGTTCCTCTTCGAGATAGGAGCCGAGCAGATACACGTCGGGAGAAGATAGCAGGGTGTGAACCCAGTCAGCAAAAGCTTCCTTTTGATTTCTGTTTTTCTGGTATTCGTATTGTGTCCGATGATAAAAAGAAAGATAGACGGGATAGGCCTGGGAAATAAATGGATTCGGCTCGTGAATTTGTTGAATCGAAACGCCATTCTGGATTGCTTTTCGGAGGTCGCGCCGCCGGTCTTTGTCAAGCGAATCGATTTGATAGGATTGAATATCGTCGAAGACAATCATGTGAAGCTGGGAATTTGCACGAGATTTTTCTTTTACGGGAAACTGTGCCATTTGCCAGAGAGGGAAAAGCCGGACGGTCTCCTCACAGGTGTAGGAGGCAAATGGGAGCAGGGGCCGGTAAAAAAACGGCCTGACTTCACGCCACCAGATATTACCTTTTTTAATCAGACGGCTTCCGGTTTTTTGCTCAAGTTGTGCGTATTCTTCGATGTTCACAGTTTATATCGATTGTTAAAGCCCAACTGATAGATTCAAATATTTCCCTTTGCAGAGGAAAATTTGAAATCGGATTTGATCCCGTTGTAATTGGGGCACACTTTTCTGCACAAATTGCACGTGATGACACACTCGCCTCCATCGGTATAAGAGAAGACGTGTTCTCTGCATCGCTTCTGATCGATGGTGACTTCGTCCAGTGCATTTTGTGGACACGAGTCGATGCACAGCGTGCATTTTGGAATACAGCCCTTATAGCCGGCAAGTGCATCGGTTTTAGATCAATCGGTACAAGAACTGCGCCAAGCCAGATCATGTTGCCGTATTGGCCATTGATCAGAAGTGTGTTTTTTCCGATGGTTCCGAGCCCGGCGAGCATGCCGGCATGTTTCAACGACAGGATGCCTCTTCCGTGTCTTCTGTCCGTATCCCAATAATCGTACGGTTCTGAAGAGGGGATAGGAATGGCAGTTATGCCTTCTTTTTCCAGATCGTCCGCAAGAGTGAACGAGATCGTATCCAATTTCTGGACCATCCTATTTCGGATCAAAGTATACGGAGAATTGGTTTTTGCATGGAGCGTGCTCAATGGATAACGTGCCCCAAAGACAATGACGGATTTGCAGTCCGGATAAATATCCACCGGATGAAACCCTTTCGGGGCATCAGCAAATCGGGATACCGGTGCAAAGCCGCAAATATCGGCACCTAATTTAAAGGTTTTTCTTTTGATCGACTTCGAGGTAATCATCCGAACGACTCTGTTTTTCTTTAAAGATACGACAGAAATCATTAAATTCAAAAATATTTCGATCACGCTAAAAAATAGAGATCGTAAAAAAAGATTATATTACAGCAAGGTTTTTGGATGAAAGGATTTTTGACAATGATCATATAGATATAAAAAAACACCATCCGAAATTTGTTCGAAGAAAGAACCACAGGGCTTTATGCCGATCTTCCCGGGATCGCTTTTGCGTTAAATGACCGAATTGTACGGTATGGTGTTATTTTAACTAAGTCGGATTCTGAAGATAATGAAGTTTTCTCTCGTTCCCAAACTGTGTTGGGAACGAGAGTTTAAACTGTTTTGAGCCAGCAAAGGATCGTTTCCTTATTTCACCAGCATCATTTTCTTGATATTGGTGAAATTATCCGCCTTGATTTTGTAGAAATACATGCCTGTCGGGAGATTGCCGCTCTGGAAATGGATGGTATGCATTCCCGCTTCCAAATCTTGATCCATCAGTGTTTCAACAAGCTGGCCTGTCGCATTGAATACCTGAACGAGTGTGTGGCTCGGTTTGAACAGCGAAAATTCGATGTTCGTTGCCGGGTTGAACGGATTGGGATAGTTTTGGAACAATACACAGGTGGACGGTCTGATCCTGTTCGTTTGAACTGCAGTTGGGGGGATGCCGCCTCCCAATTCAAACATGCGTGCGACTTCAGCAAAAAAGACCTGTTCTGACTCCTCTGTAAAGTTATAATAATCAAAAGGTTCAGCGCCGCTGTTGTCACGCCCATTGCCAATCAAGGTACGAGGGCCTGCCGGATAGTCAAAGGTCTCGTCATAAAATACCTCATCCGGTTCCCAACGAACAAATAAAACAGAAGAATCTGATTCCATCCGGGCAAGCACAGTACCATTGCCGGCCTCCTTTACACCCATTACGTCGTACGTGCTATACATCCATGGAACCGGATCAGCGATATCCAAACCTTCAAATACAGGATCCTCTGGGACATCAATGATCGCATCAGCGATAAGACCCTCTTCTGTTTCATTGTTTATCGCTGTCGTATTAAGCCAGTTTAAGCGATTATTACGAATAGCCCACATCTCCAGGCACAAAGTGGGTGTTGTTATTTCGTTCCAGGCCTCTTTGTTATTTCCATAGTCGGCACTCGGTGTGGAACGACCCATAATAATCAGGTTGGCATTCTCCAGTGTATCCAATGTCGCCTGGCTGGCTGTCGATAACGATGCGTTATAGAATATAATGACATCATATCCTTGATCTTGTAAAGCATAAATATGCAGCATGTCCGGAGACTCGCCTGTTCCAGGATCGATAAAACCTGGCCGACTTGTGAATACAATGGTACCTTCAGGTTGGGCATAAATGATAGTTGCCATAGTTAAAACTATCACAAGCATAAATAGTACTTTTTTTATAAACATTTTCCCCTCCTCATTTGATTTCTCAAAGTGAATTTGATGCATCCAACTTTTAAATTGTAAAGAGCGAGAAAGTTATCACCTCCTTATTTTTTATGTAATCGTGGTAATTTCGTACAATTGCTGTGCCTTTTTTTCGACCATGAATTTGGAGAAAGGATTCTTCAAACACGGACAAAACTCGACGTGGATCACCCCCTTTTTTCATTGATTATCCTACTCAACTTCTGTAAAAATCGAAATGAATAATGCCTTTTTGATCTTTGGCATTTTTGTCATACAAATAGAAATTTACAAAAATTTAGTTATATTAAACTGGTCCCAAACCAGTCTCATTAACGATCACCTCGGTCGGAATAATCACTTTTTCGGTCGGCTGTTCATCCGATTGAATGGCTTTAATGAGCATGTGGAGGGCGCTTCTTCCCATTTCCTTGGCATTCAGTCTCGAAACGGTCAGGGAGGGTTTTAGGAATTGATTGAATTCGCTGTCACCGAAAGCGATTAAATCAATGTCTTTTGATATTTTCATACCTACTTCATGGATTCCTTGTAATACACCCATAGCAGTATGATAACTTACTGTTACAATTAATTGTGGAAGACTGCTTTCCTGGTATATTTTCATAAAACTATTATACCCGTCATGCTGGTCAAATCCACCTTCGACGATCCATTCTGGACGAATTACCAGGTTGTGATCCTGCATGGCTTTTTCGAATCCCTTGCGTCTTTCCGATCCGATATAAATCTCTCTGTATCCGGCAATGTAGGCTATTCGGGTGTAACCATTTTTAATCGCAAAAGAGACTAAATCATAGGTGCCCTGGTAATTATCACAGACCACACAACCGCATCCAATATCCTCGATAACTCTATCAAAGAAGATCAGTTTTTTTCCTTTCTTTAATATGTTTTGAAAAGGACGATGGTCTTTTGTTTTTTCGGAGACCGAAATCAAAAAGCCATCGACCTGAAGAGACAGCAAAGTTTGAATGTGCTGCGCTTCAACGGTATCGTTTTCATCTGACAACATCATAATGATATCATACCCTCGAAGATGTGCCTCTGCATATATAGCTTCAACGGATTCTGAAAAAAACGGATGTGCAATGTGCGGAACCACCAATCCAATACTTTTGGTGGTGTTGGAAGATAATTTTCTGGCGATTAAATTCGGTGTATAACCCAGTTTTAACGCAACACGTTTTATTTCGTCCCGGGTTTCTTTGCTGACATCTGGATGATCGCGCAATGCCTTGGAAACCGTGACGACGGTTTTATTTACTTCCTGGGCTACATGCTTGAGTGTGACAGATTTTGTCATGGAAGAGTTATTTAAGCGATGACTTTAACGGTAACTTTACCGTTTACTTTTATTGATTCAATCTAAATAAATTGAATTTAAAAGTCAAGGGAATACAGTTTTTTTTTTGTGTCTAAACTGAGTTTAAGAACGTGAGGTAAAAAGTAACTTTCGTCAGATATTTATTCGAAAGATTTTAATATTTCGTCCACTGTGGGTTTTCCTCTTTGCGCATAGATGATTTTACCCTTTTTGTCAATGACATATACTGTGCGTTTCTGCATCAACTTTGAATATGTTCCATATAACCTGGCTGTTTTCTTGTCTTTATCGATCAACAGGGGAAACTGAAATGAATTTTTTTGAGCGAATGCCAAATGAAATTTTGAGTCGGCAGGATTGATGCCGAAAATAACAGCGTCTTTCCCGGTAAATGCGGTATAGCTATCGCGAAGCTCACAGAGCTGCTGGGTGCAGACCGGCGTATTGTCACCCGGATAAAAAACGAGTACGACGTTCTTGGTATTGCGAAAGGACGAAAGTTTGATTGTATCGCCTTTCTCCGAGACCAGGGTAAAATCGGGTGCAATCGTACCCACTTTGAGAAGCGATTTGTCTTTTGCCTTGAGACAGTTTGGAATCAAAACGATTGCAAGTAAGAGAGTAATCAGCTTCATAATTCCTCCTATGGTATTTTTTTCTCGTTGCCAAACTGAAACTATGAACGAGAAAGGGAAAGACCTCACGGGAAAGAAAATAAGCAAGCAACACCCATTTAACCTTCAGCATATATCAAACGTTCCCAGCCAAAGGAGCTGTATTAAAAGCTAACAACAATTAGGATTTGTCATTCCGCTTGTCCAGGAATCTCTTAATAATCAGAATCTTAACAGATGCCTGCAAGAGTTTATCCCGTACTTGGTACGGGACAGGAATGACACAAAAAGTCGACCTTTGATACAGCCCCTAGTCTGGAAACGACAGGAAAAATTGAGTTTGGGAACGAGATGAATTGTATATGTTACATTAGCCGATTGTTTTTGTCCATATGATCGAATAACGCCAAAACAAATGCCTGCGCATTTTTATATTTGGTAATATTTCTTTCGCAGTGGCATTTATCTCTCGAAGCGTTTCTTTTGGATCGACTATCTGCATAGTATATCCAGTATTTCCGCTCGTTCTTTTATGAAGTAAGAATTTTATAATTACGTCAAAGAGCTTCGAAATTACACTCCAGAATATATCCGTAATAGTGCTGTTTCTGTATAATCCAAGAATAACCAATATTCCATCAGGTTTTAGTATATCCTTCATTTTTTTTAGAGCAATAGATACATTCATATGATGCAACGAAGCAATAGATACCACGGCATCATATTTTTCAGAAGGGATGTCCATTTGAAGGAAATCGTTTTGCACATAGGTGATATTTTTTATTCTTAATGAAAGTTGTTTTGCCTCTTTAATAATATTCGTATCATTATCGATAGCATCGACATGTTGGGCTATTAATGATAGATGTCTTGTAAATTCGCCTTTTCCACATCCTATGTCTATTGTATATTCGATATGAGCAGGTAACTTGGATAGTATCCAATTATGGTAATGATTATTATGATTCCACTGCTGACTCTTACTTATGGCCAATTATTTTCTCTCTTTGGTATTCGACCAAACACAGCAAAGATTTTTCTCTTTCCCAAACTTAGAGACTGTGTGAAAACGTCTTGAATATAATGTATAAAATCAGCAAATTATAACT
>CAZIAH010000126.1:0-10404 GCA_964537715.1 uncultured bacterium
GGCAATCTAAATATCTCTAACCCTCTGGGTTACATTTTATTTTGAGGCAACGGGCGGGGGAACGGTTTAGATATTGTCATATCCGTCTCAGAACCATGCCCGAAGTGGACGGAACAGCCGTACTTCCAGTTATCTCTTTAATCATTACGGTTCCTGCCGTAGTTTGATCAACAAAAACACCCCACTTTCCCTCCGGCAGCACAAATTCGGCATCTTTTTCGGGATGACTGTTTAGCAAGACAAGCACCGGATAATTCTCTTTGGACAGATACAAATCGATGAGAAAACCAAAAGCCGATTCCGAATCGGATTGGATAAAATGGATATCTTTCCTTTTCGCTTTCCTGAATTCGGGATGTGCTTTTCTGAGTGCGATTAAACCGCGATAATAATCCACCAGGGCACTGTTCAGATCCCGATGGCTGTAATCGATCCAGTTGGTCTCATTATCTTTGTTATAGCTGTTGCAGTCGATTTTGCCCGCAGGCGCATCCGGTACAGCGGACTTTGCTACAACTTTGCTGCGTGCGAATTCCTGACCTTCGTGAATCATGACCGCCCCCTGGCTGGTCAGTAAAATCAGCGCCGCCAATCGATTGATCTTCAACTGTTTTTCTGTCAATCTGATATGTTTGTCCAGATTTTTGATCACACTTTCTTCGGAAACATCGCCTAATGCGAAGCGAACGAAATCGCCCAACGTACAGTTGTCGTGGCATTCCAGGTAGTTGACCGAATGGCCGGATTGCACAAAATGTCCGCCCTGTTCGGCCAAGGTACCGCAGATCAGCTTTTGAACAAATTCAATGAAATTTTTGTCTTGATTTTGACCAAAGACAAATCCCGGCCTGTTCCGGGGATGCTCTCCTTTGATTCCGTTTCTGAACCAGTCGTTCCAGGCTGCCCAACCTTCTGTCGAAAAAAAGTGGGGATCGTATTTCTCACCGCCCCACGGCTCAGCAATAAGAATGGCATCGGGATTGACCCGCCGCGCCATTTCTGTGATTCCATCGATGGTTTGCTCGTCGATCATCGCGGCCAGATCGAACCGAAACCCGTCGATATGATATTCCTCCATCCAGGTACGAACGCTGTCGATGATCAGCCTGCGTGTCATTGGACGCTCGGTCCGAAGATCGTTGCCGCAATAACTCAACGATTGAAAGGACTGATCGTCGTTCAGACGAAAATAATATTTTTTGTCGATATACTTCAAGGGATTGAGATCGTATTGCGAAACATGGTTATAGACGACATCCATGATCACGGCAATCCCGGCCCGATGAAAAGCCTTGACCAGCTCTTTGAATTCGGAAACCACCCGACCGTCCGCTCCGTTATACTGCCCCTTTTCAACGGTTCCGTCAACGGCATAGTAGGATTCCGGTGCAAAAAAACAGGAAGTCATATATCCCCAGTGGTTCCGTTCGTAAGGATTCCAGGTATTGAACACTGGCAATGCGGGATTTTTATAATCGATTTCGATATTGGCAAATTCCTGAACGGGTAGTAATTCCACTGCATTGACGCCGAGAGAACGAATGTAATCCAGCCCCCCGTTTTTCAACGTTTGGACCAATCCGAAATACGTTCCTCGTTTTTCCGGATCCACGCCGGAACTCGGATGCGCCGTCATGTCACGAACGTGCAACTCGTATATGATGAGATCCTCCAGCTTTGGACACAGCCAGACATCCCCTTCCCAGTCGAAATCCGAGGAATTTAGGATCACACTTTTCGAAGGATGAAGATAGTGATTTCGGGACACCACAGCTTTCGAATAAGGATCTGCGATGACGACAGAGGGATCAAACATCTCCGTTTCGTGTTTTGGACCGGAAACCCGGTACCCGTAATATCGACTCAAAAGCTTGCCTGGGATCGAGACTTCCCAGACGCCATCCTCGTCCCGCTCCATCGGAACCGTTTCTCCGTCCTGGTCATCGAATTTCCGGAAAAGAACCAGCCGGACTTCCGAAGCTCTCGGAACGAACAATCGGAATACAGTCTGTCCGGATTCGAGTAAACAACCCAAGGATTTATCGGAATAGAAGGACTCTAAAACCAGATCCGGCTGCAGTGAAATTTTCTTGAATCCGTAAATCTGCAAAATATATGTTTTTGTGAGATCGAATTTTGAAGTCTTTATCCGACAGAGGGTTCCGTCGCAAACCGCTTGATAGACCTGGATTTCGTTGTTGATGTGAATAGTTTCGATCTTCAATGGTTCGACCGGTTGATCGAAACAAATCTCAACTTCCTGGATATTCTGAATTTTAGCGGATAAAATACGGGTCATATGAAATCAAATCGTGTTCAATGGATTTTTTATTTCTGATGCAAACGAACAATTCCAATTCCGACAATCGAACCTGCCAATGCACCGGCAAGCACATCCGTGGGGAAATGGTTGCCTGAAGTAACCCGGAAAATTCCGGTCAAAACAGCCGTACTGATTCCTCCGATCCAGATCGGCGCAATCCATCTGGAATCTCTGTTTTCTTCCTGAAACATCAGTGCAGCCAAAACGGCTCCGTTAAATGCCATCGAGGTATGTCCCGAAAAGAACGAACGTCCCGCATCTTTTTTTAGGGATAAATTCCTCTCCCGATAAACGTACGGACGCGGCCGCTGGACAACCCCTTTTACCAGATAGGCCAGATCCGCGGTAATCAAATAAGATTCAATCGTAATGAGCGCCCGTGTTTTAAGTTGTTGATCGTTTTTTGCAGAAAGGATGGGAACCAGCGGCATGAGCGAGCAAATACCCAAGGTGGCATTGCTGACCGCGGCATGATGTTGATTCGCACAGTGAACCGCAAAACGATCGACTGCCAATAAATTTTTCTGATCAACCAAATTGGGATCGGGAGGAACAACGTGATGATAAAGATAGCTGCCGACCCCAAACAGAATGACACCGCTGCCCAGGACCGCCCATTCTCTTTCCGTTTTCAGAGAAAATGATGTGCCATCGCCTGCCGTTCCCCTGCTGAAAGAGGAGAAGAAAAGGATGCATAATATTGCGTTTCGAACGGCAATTTGCCATTGTCTTGATCGGATAAAACAGGATTTGTAATTAAAAAATTTTATCATAAAAACTCATTTTTTTGAAACCAAAAACAACATCACAAAGTAGAATATTAAGAAACAGGAGGAGTTGGAGAATGTCAAGTTTATTAACTTTTTTATTCATTTTTGGGGTGATTCTCATCGGCTTTAAACTGCTGGGTTTGATATTTAAAACAGGAATCTTTCTGATAAGTCTGCCAGTTATAATTGTACTTGGAGTTATTTTGAGTGTATTGATTATAACGATTTTTCCTATAGTGGTCGTCGGCGGCGTTTTGGGACTATTGTTGGCGCCACTCGGGATTCTGGCTCCACTCCTTCCATTCATTTTGATTGGATTGGGTATTTACATGTTAGCACGATAAATATTACAACTCTCTCTCTCCCTCCCATAGACAGGCCTTATGGCGAGCATTTCCATTTGGCCTGTCTTCTTCTTTTTAGAGACAAACACTTTTTTCTATTCTAATTTGCCATGGCATCAAACAGATCTTCCAACAACTGCTTTCGGTCTATGGGAACGATACCCACTTCACCGCAGACAATTCCCGCAGCATGATTTGCAATCGTGGCGGCCTCCTCCAGAGCCGCACCGGCAATCATCGATACGGCCATCGTCGCGATGACCGTATCTCCTGCACCGGACACATCGTGCACCTTCACGGCCCGTGTCGGCACTTTCATGCTGGCTTTCCCAGGCTGGAACAGCATCATACCCTCCTCCCCAAGTGTGATCAATACCGCTTTGCATTGAAGCTGATTCATGACTTTCTCGCCGGCTCGGATAATGTCCGTATCAGAATCGAGTTTCATTCTCAAATTGTCCGCTACTTCTTTGCGGTTGGGTTTGAATAACGTCACTTCCCGGTAATCGAAAAAATGATCCCGTTTGGGATCGACAAAAACCATTTTATGATGTTGTTGAGCCAATTGGATGATTTCCTGAATCAACCGCGTGGATAACACACCTTTGTTGTAATCTTCGAGGATGACTCCGCCGAAATCATCAATGTGCGCCTGAATGAATGTCAATATTTTGTCTTGGACAGTTTTTGACAATCCTCGGCGGATTTCCCGGTCCGTTCGGACCACATGCTGACTGTGGGCGATAATTCGGGTCTTGAGAGTCGTCGGGCGATCCTTGTCGATAAAGATACCATCTGTCTTTAAACTGTTTTCTTCAAAAAGACCTTTCAATACTGTCCCGTATTGATCTCCTCCGATTACACCGATAGGAATGACTTCCGCACCCAATGTCTGCACATTAAAACACACATTGGCCGCACCGCCAAACCGAAATGATTCAGATTGAATATCGACCACAGGCACCGGCGCCTCGGGAGAAATTCTCGACATACTGCCCCAGAGATACTGATCCAGCATCAGGTCGCCGACAACCACGATTTTTTGTTTCCTGAAACATTGAAACAGTTCGTTTAAACGTTTCTTCGTAAAGGTGATCATGTCATTCCTTTCTCTTTTCAGGCCTTCCCAATTTCTTCATCAATTGAGACGAATGCTTTTCGATCTCCAGTATCAAATCTTCGACCCGGTGATTGAAATAGTTATAGGCCACCAGAGCGGGGATCGCAATGGACAATCCGAATACGGTGGTAATCAATGCCTCCGAGATTCCTCCGGACAAAGACTGGGTTTGTCCCAACCCCTGTACAGAAATGACCTGGAATACTTTGATCATACCCAATACTGTTCCGAGCAGTCCCATCAGAGGCGCTATTCCCGCAATGGTTTCGAGGATCACAAGCCCCTTTTCCAGAGTTCTCGCTTCCTGCCGTCCCTGATCGATAATGAGTTCTTTGATCTCTTCCCGCGGTTTTTTGAAATTTTCCAGACCCACCCGGATGATATTGATAAAAGGACCTTGCCGGTTTCCCAGTTGATTTAGCATTTTTTCAACATCGTCCGCCTGATTGATATTTTGAATCATCCAGATGATCTCCGGCTTGATAATTCTGGACCGGCGCAGAAACAGCGCCCGCTCGATAAAAACAGCCAGTCCAATAATTGAAGTCAAAAACAACGGGATCATCATGACCCCACCCCGCGTCATCATTTCCAAAACTGCAGACATAAAAACTCCATTCAAGAGGATTCATTCACGACGTAGTGAAACTTGGCGGTGACTTCCAAAAATTCACGCGGGAAATCATCCGGCAAAGACCAAAAAGGCGCGGACATTTCCACGGCCTTCCTGCTCGTTTCAACCAGCGCCTGGCTTCCCTCGAATCCCAGGATCTCGGCGCTGATCATTTTCCCATCCCTGGAAATACGGAACCGGATGATGTTGCTGCCTCCCAATCCCAGATGTGTAAATGCCGGAGGAGGATAAATATTCCGTTCGATCCGTTTTTTTAGTTCGATCAAATAAGGCGCAAAATTCCAATCGTATGTATTGAAACTGATGCCGCCACTATTTTCCGCACTGGAAAGGGTCTGTTGATATGCCAGTGTGTTCGTATTTGTATTGTTTGTTCCGGTTCTTCCCAGCAACTGGTCCCGATTAAAGGAAGGCCTGGATGGAACGCTTCGCTCCGAAACAGCCCCCTGTTCCGGTTGATTGGTCATACTTTGATCAGATCGTGCCTGAGTAGGGGCATTCGAGGGATTGTCAACCGCACTGGATTGGACCGCGATATTTTTTGCCGGAGAGTCCCCGTCAGAATAGGGCAGGCTCGAATTTTCCATTTTTTGTTCATTTCGATCCTTGGCGATCGCATTCCTGTCCGAATACAAATCGGCTTTTTCCGGCTTGTCCCGCATCGGTTCCGCATTCGGATTCTCCACGATTTCGAAGACGATCTGTTTCTCCTTATCTGGACTAAAAAGCGGAAACAACCGGATTTCACCCCACTTTCCAAACAACAGCAGAAAGAGAAAATGCAAAATCAGCGAAAGCCCCAGCGCCCATGTCAGGCGGTGGGATTTGAAGAAATCGATTCCTGCAACCAATTCAGATAATCCTTCGATCCTTCCACGATGGGAAGGACGATGATTTCTGGCACATCACAACTGTGCCTCTTTTTAACAACACTGACAATTTCTGCGGCCTTTTCCCGGATGCTTTTTACGATAAGCAGCACTTCGTTTTCCTGACAAAACTTCCCCTCCCAGACAAACAGGGACTGAATCCCTGAAACGAGATTGACACAGGCGGCCAGACCCTTTTCAATTAGACATCTGCCAATCGATTTTGCTTCCTCGTGGGTCGGCGCCGTGACCAAAATGACGACTGGATCTCCTTTCATAAAATCTCAGCCTTTTTCATCTGTCCGGAAACGGAAAACCATTCTCCTCCAAGATGGTGTAGTTCTCCAGCTTTTGTTAGATCCCATATTTCATGGAACAATTCTTCTTCGATACAGGCCCGCACCACGCGGCCGATAAAAAAAGTGTGATCACCGGCATCCACCGCCTGATCGACTCTGCACTCCAAATGACCGATACACTCTTCGATGATCGGAGGTAAAACCTTTTGACCCGGAATCGGTGTCAAACCGGTTCGTGCAAATTTATCCGCTTCTTTTCCGGAAATCCTGCCAACTGTATAAACATGACGGATCAGATCCACCGAGGGAACATTGATTACGAATTCACTGCTTTCCTCGATCAACCCATGGGAATGGTGCGATTTCGCGATGCTGATTCCCGCAAAAGGGGGATTCTGACTGAGTGGGGTCACCCAGGCCACGGCGAGCACATTGGGTGCGTAATCTTTCGACTGTGAAGTGACCAACACCACCGGACCGTGATTGATGATCCGATGGGCGCTCGAAAGAGGGATCTCTTTTTTCAAATCAAACTCCTTCCCTGTGAAGGGGGCGTGTATCGAAACAGAATCTTCATGCAGAAGTAATACATGAGATAGCACTCCACGGCAAACGGAATAAATCCCAAGTAACCGGGCAGCACCATTTCGAACAATTTGATATTCTGACAGATGGGCACATCGTAAACCCACCGGCTTTCAGACCAAAAGTTCCAGAACTCCCAGAGAAAACCGCAGATCAATCCGGCCACCATTAATGAAACGAGTTTGGTGAAACGACCTTGTTCACTGTCTTTTGACAGGGACCGCGTTCCCGTCCAATAATTGATCGGATCAAGCAGAAAAATAAAGCCGAGCCAGATCAGAATGGCGAGATACTGCGCCTTCTGCCAGGGAAGAAACAGGGGAATAAGCAGAAATGCCAGTCCGATCCCCACAAACAGGACCAACAGGAATCCGGGGAATTTTGAATTCTTTGGGGTAGATTGCACCTTCAATCCGATACTCTCCAACAGATCAGAGGTCTCAAATATACCAGGGAAGATCGTTGCGAACGACCATCCGTATCCCAGCCAGCGCATTCCGATCTGTTCGGGAAGACCCTCGTAATGCCAGTTGTGGATGTGAACATTGTAAGCTTCGAATATGAGCCAGCACAAAATCGAAAGGGGTAGCATCGCAAGAAATTCGCTGGTGCGCTGAATGATCAGGGATTTTCCTGTTCGATATTGCACCACCCCGTCCGCAAAAAGAATATACCCTGTCCAGGCAATGGGCGTAAAATAAAATGTGACCGGCCGAACACGGAAAACTAAAAGCACACCTCCGAGAATCAATATCAAAAGGCCGATCAAACCATAAACTGGAAATCGTTTCTTATTCATGAAAAAATCGATGCTAATTTTCTGAAAAGGTTGACATCTCTCTCCAGACAAATTGCCGAAGCAGCCTTTCGAAACGGGGTTTGTAAATGAGATTATAGGTTGCTTCCTTGTCCGGAAAGAGCTGAAGGATTTTCTTTTTTGTAGATTGAATCAGATCCAACGCCTCCTGCCGGGTGACATTTCCCTGCATGAGAATCACCGTGGTCAGATCGACGATAATCCTCAGAATTCGCATACGTCGGTTTTCTTCCCTGATTTCTTCTGGTGTCGCCATAATCACATCAATAATTTACATAAAATTTAACAAACCCAACGATGAACGGGTTTCAAAATAATTCTCCTGAATGCGGATACGACTTCCTATTCTCTTCTATTTTGTACCCGGCCGTTCGAGGAACCTTCCTCTTTGCACAACGTAAAAAAAACATCCCTTGACTTGCTTTGAACGAATCCATGAAATACCGATTAAACAATCTATTTCTGGCCATTCCTTTTTTTCAAATCTTTTTCATTGGCAACACGAATGTACTGTCACAGCATTCTGATTCGTCAGTGGTCAAACAAAATCTATCCTCATCAGACGTCTCTGTATTTGAAAAAGAGCCGTGGCAAAATGCTGTATCTAAATGCATGAAAAAGCAGGTTTTCCTGAAAGACAGTCTGCACTCCGCAGCAGAAACCGACTCGGGTGTGCATCTGCCCCCGGCTATTTCGATTCATGTTGGCATTGATCGCATCAAAAAACGTCTGGGACTGGAACGGGCAACGCCAAAAAAGGCGAAAAAAAAGAAATCCCTGAGACGCCTTCTTATGGGCTTCGAACCGTCTCCGGTGCAGTTGGAAACCCTGTCCCTGCTTTCCCAAAAAATTGAAGCCACCCAGCTCGATCTCTATCCTCTGCTTTCCGAATCCCCTCCGATTCTGATGGAACAATTCAACCGCTCTCTCGATGAACTCGTGATTCGAGGGTTCCTCACGAAAAAGAAAATCTCGCCGCAAAACATCTTCACTTTCTTCTATATTCCTATCGAGATGAGTTCAAAAAACCGGAAAAACCCCGTTTACCTTTATGCACTGACTGTCGAACCGGAGGAATTAAAAAACTACCTGCAGACAAAGAATATATTTTCTCCCCTCGCAGACCCGCCTTCTTCCGATTCGAACGATTCACAATAATCAACTCTAAAAAAAACTTCTAAAATATTCCGATCAAATATTCAAATTTCTGTATTGATTTTTTTATGTCATTCCTGCCATGTCCTAGGCAGGCGGGCGAATGCAAGAGTCTCCTCAAATATCGCTTGCTATGAGATTCCGGGACAAGCCCGGAATGACACCCTACCCCTGTCATTCCCGCCGTGCCTGCCGGCAGGCATGGCAGTCCTTTGAGCGAGAATCTAATTCAATCATTGATTCAAATGATAGAATGTCGGAATTTCCTCACAAAACAGAAAAAATACTCCGTGAACTGTCCCTTGAAAATCAATCAAATCAACCCCTGTTCCTTGTACCAGACAAACGCCTTTTCAAGTCCTTCCTTCAATGTCGTTTCCGCTACAAAGCCGAGATCATGACGGGCTTTCGACCCATCCAAAACCCAATTGGACTGAACGAGTTCCTGGACTTTTTTCCGGGTAAGCAGACTGTATTTCCCCCGGATTTTCGATACCGTTTCCATTATCAAAGCAATCAATGACAATACGGAACCCGACAGATAAATACGAATCGTTTTTTTCTCCATCAATTCAGAGATCGCATCGGAAATTTCATCCCACGTGACAGTCTGATCGGATACAATGAAATAGGTCTGTCCCACTGCTGCGGGATGCTCCGCAGCCAGGCACATGCCTCTTACCAGATCGCTCACATAAATCATGCTGACCGTCTTTTCACGAACTCCCAAAATCGGGGAAATTCCCATCTTGATATATCGAAAAAACTCCAGCACATCCATATCGCGTGGTCCAAAGACCGAAGGCGGCCGGACAATCGTCACCGGCAGCCAGTCACCGTACGACTGAACAACTCGTTCTGCAGCGAGCTTGCTCTCTCCGTAATAGGAAATCGGATTGGGTTCATCCGATTCATTGCGGGGGATTCCGCCAATGCTGGGGCCGGATACCGCCTGGGAAGAGATTAAAACAAACCGCTTTAATTTGGGATTGAACTCAACGATTGCGCGGAGGATATTTTCTGTGGTTTGAACATTGTCTTGAAAAAATTCTTCCTTCATTGCGCCTCTGGTTCGGCCTGCCAGATGAAAAACCACATCGACATCCGAAACCGCGTTTTTTAAAATATCACCATCATTTAAATCTCCGCGGATCACTTCCACTTCTATATCTTTGGACCATTTGAAATCACCCTGAGATTTGTCGATACATCGCACTTTGACATTTTTCGCAACCAGATACTCGATGAGATGACTGCCTATAAAACCGTTTCCGCCCGTGATCAGTGCTCGCTTCATGATTCCCTTTCTGTCGAAATGATTAATAAAGTATACAAAAAAGCCCCCAAAATCGCAAGCCAATTTCAAGCAAACCAGATTCATGGTAAGACGCCGGATTGAGATCTTTGTAAAATAGGGAAAATTACTCCTCTCATTCCCAAACTGAGAGACTGTGTGAAAACACAGTTCATTGATCTTGTCATTAACTT
>CAZIAH010000127.1:0-10282 GCA_964537715.1 uncultured bacterium
TAATTCCCTTGGGAGATTGAAATTGAATTTTTGCCATAATAATATTATCTTAATGTTTAGATAACAAATTAAAAATAAATGTCACCCTGAACTTGTTTCAGGGTTTCATATTCTTGGATGCTGAAATAAATTCAGCATGACAATTCTTCCTGATCATTTTTCAGAAGTTTCTAAATATGATTCAGCATCTCATTCCGGATCTGGAGACAGAATTCTACCGCGCTCTCGGGCACGAACAACTGAAATCCCTTGGCAATGGGACCTGTCCCCACGACACCGTATCCGTCCGATACGCCGTCTGAACGGATGTAGCTGGGAATTCCTTTTTGCTCCAGAACCTCTTTGACCATTTCCGCATAAACCCGTCCGGGCAGATCCGGAAGTGGAACAAATTTTTCGTTTACTTTTTTCTCCTGATGTGAACTCATAACAGGTAACAACAAAAAATTCCATCTCTAAATAATTATAACACAACTTTGGCAAATTTTTTTAGAAGCTAAAAATAAACTGTCATCCTGAATTCATTTCAGGATCTTTATAGCAATGAGATTCTGAATCAATACTGAAACAAGTTCAGCACAAGGTTCAGAATGACAAACATTATTAAAATTTGCCAAAGTTCAACCATAATTTACAACATCTTTAAAAAGATGCAACTCTTTTTTATCCCGCCTTGGCGGGACGAGCGTCTAATCCCCCACCTCTTGGGGCGATATAATGGTATTGACAAAGGATATCCAGTTACTTGCGATTGGGTAATTTTTGAGATATTTTTTCCTGTCAATGCAATATTTCGGGGATTTTTATTGCAAATCGATTTCTCTGTTTGTATATTCCACTTATGAGTTTTTCGGACTCCAAGAATTACGCCGACGTGGTCTTCCCCGGTTCCTCGATCAAGAAATTAACCTATCGTATCCCCGAATATCTTGGAGAAAGCTGCGCTCCCGGATGCCGGGTGCTTGTACCTCTTGGCAGCCGAAAACTGACAGGATACATTGTCAGTTTCGTCGTTCAACCCGGAATCGAGAACCTTCGCGACATCGAGGACAGTCTCGATCCTCATCCACTGCTGACACCCGAAATGCTTCGACTTACGCACTGGGTGGCCGAATACTATCTTGCATCCTGGGGTGAAACGATCCGCTGCGCGCTGCCTCCGGGTCTGGATCGGAAAACCCGGTTGAATGTCTATCCGAACGAAACGGCGCTTCTTCCTGCTTTGTCATTAACGGAACTTCAGGAATCGATTTTCAAGTCTATCCGCGAGAAAGGCAAAACAACGTTACGGAATCTGGAAAAAGAATTTGGAAAAAGCAGCATTCGATTTGCCCTTTCCAAACTGGAGAAAACGGAGCTCATTCGGACCGAACAGCTGTTCGAAAAACAGCAGGTCCACATCCAGTGGGAAAAGTGGATTGCATTGATCAAACCGCTCGATTCTGAAGAAATGGGAAGACTGGAAAAGCGCGCGCCAAAACAGGCCGCTATTTTAAAAGTGATACAAAAACTGGGCGGAGAAATCGCCCGTTCGGCACTGGATGCGGATTATTCGGTTTTAAAAAATCTTGAAAAAAAGGGGTGGATTGCAATCCGGAAAAAAGAAAAGTTCCGGGAAGCCTATCCCGAAATCCAGAACTCGGCGCGTCAAACCCTGACGCTGACTAAAGACCAGATCCAGGCACTTCGGATAATGAACACGGCTTTGGAACAATCCGCTTTTCAGGTCTTTCTCCTTCACGGCGTTACGGCCAGCGGTAAAACCCAAATCTACATCGAAGCCATTCAAAAAGTGCTCCAAAAAGGCAAAACAGCGCTTGTCCTGATTCCAGAAATTGCATTGACACCGCAGGCCGTACAGCGTTACCGGAATGCCTTCGGGGACAATGTGGCCGTACTGCACAGCCGCATGTCCCCAGGAGAAAGATACGATTCCTGGAGAAAATTGCGCGAAGGAAAATTCAAAATCGGGCTGGGACCCCGCTCTGCTGTCTTTGCACCGCTTGAAAATCTTGGAATCATCATCGTCGATGAGGAGCATGAAAATTCATACAAACAGGCCGATCCGGCGCCGAGATACCACGCCAGAGACGTCGCTGTCATGCGCGGAAAAATAAACTGTTGCCCGGTGGTGCTCGGTTCGGCCACACCGAGTATGGAATCGTTCTACAACACCGCGACCGGCAAGTACACACTTTGCACACTTCCGAACCGTATCGACGAAGTTCCCATGCCGAAAGTGACGCTGGTGAATCTGAAAGAAGTGCGGCAAAAAAACAAAAAAACGATTTTTTCTCCGCTTCTCGTCGAACACATCAACAAACGTCTTGAAAAAAATGAACAGGTGATTCTCCTGCAAAACCGGAGAGGATATTCCTCTTTCTTGAGATGTCATTCCTGCGGCCACATCGAAACCTGCAAACACTGCGACATCACATTGACCTATCACCAGAACAACCGCGTGCTCCGGTGCCACTACTGCGGATTCCAGAAAAAGGCCCCGGATATGTGTTCGAAATGCAGCGGGAACACATTCGCCTATCGGGGTGTTGGTACACAGCGGGTCGAGGAAGAGCTGAAAACGCTTTTCCCAAAAGCACGTTGCATGCGTATGGATCTCGACACGACCCGGCGCAAGGGTACCCACAGCCGCATCATTTTCGATTTCGAAAAAGGCAAAGGCGACATCCTGTTCGGCACCCAGATGGTTGCTAAAGGACTGGACTTTCCCGGTGTCTCACTGGTGGGGATTATCTCGGCGGACACCGGTCTCTTTTTCCCGGACTTTCGGGCGGGAGAAAAAACGTTCCAGCTCCTCACCCAGGCGGCGGGAAGATCGGGCAGAAGAAAAAAACAGGGAGAAGTCATTATACAGACCGATGCGCTCGAACATCCGGTGCTGCAATTCTCGATAGACCAAAATTATGAAGCCCTCTACCAATGGATCGTTCGAGAACGGGAAGAGCTTTGCTACCCTCCGTTCGGGAAAATGGTCATTGTCCGGTTCAAAGGGAAAAATCAAAACGAGACCGCCCGTGCTGCCCGGATCTTTGCAGACAATCTCCCCAATGAAAAGGACTGGACATGTCTCGGACCCATTCCGTCCCCCATTCCGCGGATCAAAGGATTGTTTCGTTACCAGTTAATTCTCAGAAGCGCCACAGAAAAAGATCCTGGAGGAAAACGGATACGAAGCTGCATCCGGACTGCTCTTCTGCAATTTTATGAAAAAAGTGGTTTTCGAAATGTCAGAGTTGCAATCGATGTCGATCCGGTGGACATGTTATGAAAATACGGGATTAGCCTCTGTATATTAAAGAATTACGGAAAGATTCACGGTACGTTTGTCAAACATCGGGGGTCGCTGGCTCATTTTTTGCACAAGTATCAATAATTAAAAGAACTTGTAATAACTAAACGGGATGGCTTTGATGCGCCTGGGTATATTTTCGGATGTGCATGGGAATAGTGAAGCACTCGACATTGTTTTAAACGCGCTGAAAAAAGAAAAGGTGAATTTGACCATCTGCCTTGGGGATCTCGTGGGATACGGACCCGATCCCAATGAGTGTGTTGAAAAAATCATGGCGGCCTCCGACATCGTTTTGGCGGGAAACCACGATTATGCGGCCGTGAATCTCGAATCGACCGAGCATTTCAACGAAAGCGCCCGGACTGCCATTGAGTGGACGAGCCGGGTATTGACACCCGAATCCCAAGAGATTCTGTCCAAGTTGCCTCTGATGGAAACGATTGACAACATCCTCATTGTGCACGCGACGCCCGAACAGCCGGAACAGTGGCATTACATCTCGTCTGCCGAAGATGCGTACAGAAATCTGGTCAACATGTCCGTCCCGATATGCTTTGTGGGGCATTCCCATGTTCCCATGGCTTTTATTCAGCAGACAGAAGAACAAATTCTTTTGCAGAGTGCGGCCGAAGTGAACATTCAGCCCGATCAGAAGACAATCATCAATGTGGGCAGTGTGGGTCAGCCCAGAGACGGAGACCCGCGAGCGGCCTACGGCATTTACGACATGAAAGAGAACCAGTTTCATCTGAAACGGCTCGATTATCCGATCCGCAAAGTGCAAGAGAAGATGCAAAAGGAAAATCTGCCCTCTTTTCTGATCGAAAGACTGGATACGGGCAAATAACGAACAGGAACTCTCATGAATAAACCAAAGTTAAACACTCCATCCAGGAGCACTCAGCTTTCAAGTTCACAATTCAAGAACGTTTCGGAATGTTTGGCCTATCTTGCTGAAAAGCTTCGGCTCAGTGCATTGATTCTTGTCAACGGCAGCGGACAGGTTTGTGCGAAAAAATGCTCGGCAAAATGGCAGGCTAATACGACTCTGCTCGCCACTTTGACGGCAAATAGTTTCGCCGCGACAGTAGAAATTGCCCGTCTGCTCGGCGAAAAAACGCATTTCAAAATGGTCCTGCACGAGGGAGAAAATCAAAACGTCTATGTTTCATCGGTTACCTCAGAGTATTTTTTGATCGTCATCTTTGAAAAAGACGTGGCCCTCGGCATGGTTCGTCTTTTTACGAAAAGAACAATCGACCAGATGTTGCCGATACTCAAACAAAGTGACAAATCTAACGTCCGAACGGACCAGATATTCAGCAAACAGTTTCAATCCCTTCTGGACGATGAACTCGATCAGATATTTAGAGAGAACATTTAAATAAAAACAAAGGGGAACCCAACATTATGTTTATCCATTGGGCACTGCAGGAAATTCATCTGAAAATTGTATATTACGGACCGGCACTCGGCGGAAAAACAGCCAACATTCAGCATATCTATTCGCACATCGATCCCGCTCTGAAAAGCGACATGATCATGTTGAAAACCCAGGAGGACAGGACGCTGTTTTTCGACTTTCTGCAATTGGAGGTCGGACGCATCGATGGCAAGAAACCGAAATTTAATCTGTACACAGTTCCGGGGCAAGTGCATTACGACATGACGAGAAAAATCGTACTCAATAGCGTCGATGGAATCGTCTTTGTGGCCGACTCACAAACCGAGATGATGGATGCCAATCTGGACACCCTTCTCGATCTCGAAAAACATCTCATTGCCATGGGAAAATCTCTGGAGAATTTCCCCTGGGTACTTCAGTACAACAAAAGGGATCTTTCCTCAATCGAATCCGTGGACGAAATGGAGAAAAAGTTGAACTTTTTCGGCGTGCCCTATTTCGAAGCTTCCGCTACACAGGGCCACGGTGTCTTCCCCACTTTGAAAGAAGTGATCAAAGAAGTCGTGATGAATGTCCATTCGCAACTCGAAGATAAACAAAGGATGCGGGCCTGATGAAAAGTCGTATAGCAACCTCTTCAGTGAACGATAAAATCACTGCCCAGGAAACCATCGAAAGGGCCATGCGTTCTTTCGGAGAAAAAGGTCGGTGGGAGTGCATGTATCTTTTCTCTTCGGAGGGACTGCTCATGGCACGCGAGGGGAAATCCGAAACGTACAATGAAGAAAATCTGCTGGAATTTGCCTTTTCGCAGTTTGAGACGGTGCAGCTGCTCGGTGGAAATATCCCAACCAAGGAAATCACCATTCGCGGAAGAGAAAGAAAAACGCTTGTTTTTCAATATATTGAAGCATGGGAAGTCAATATGATTTTAGTCGCCGTGGTTTCCAGAAAACGGGGATATCGGCGGGCCATGAATAAAGTCATCCGGCAAATCCAAAACATAAATTGAATCTCACCTGAAAATAAAGTGAACCATCTGAATGATCCGGAGTTGTTCGTTTCTTTATGGGAAAAAACAACCATAAAAAAATGATCCATGCCTGGTGCATGTACGACTGGGCAAACTCGGCATTTTATACCACGGTCATGGCTGCTGTGCTTCCGATCTTTTTCCGTCAGATCGCCGCCGCGAATTTGTCTCAGCCCCAGCATCAATTTGCCACTTCCGTCTGGGGATATACCTCAGCCATCGCTATGATCGGTGTGGCCGTCCTCTCTTTAATATTCGGACCTGTCTCCGACAACAGCGCTTCGAAAAAAAGATATCTGGCTATTTTTACGGCATTCGGCGCGGTATCCACTTCACTCCTTGCGCTCACCGGAAGCGGAGACTGGCTCTGGGTCTCCTTTCTGTTCATTGTTGCCAACATTGGCTGCGCCGGAGGAGAAGTCTTTTATAATGGTCTCCTGCCTCACATTGCACGCCCGGGAGAAATCGACCGTATTTCGACCAGGGGATATGCGCTGGGATACATTGGCGGCGGGCTGCTCCTGGCCGTGAATATCGGCATGATTTATTTTTTACCGAAAACAATCCTGGCATCCGGAAAAGAAGTGCCGATGCTCGGTATGCAGCTTTCTTTTCTCAGCGTAGGCATCTGGTGGGTTGTTTTCTCGATTCCCCTGTTCCGCCGCGTCCCGGAACCGCCGTGTATCAAAAAAGGACTGTCCGGAGTCAATCCCTTGAAAATCTCCATTCAGAGACTCTCGACCACCTTTCATGAAATTCGGAAATACAAACAGCTTCTTTTGCTGCTTGTGGCTTTCTGGTTTTATAACGACGGCATCGGAACGATCATCAAGATGGCAACGGCTTACGGAGACGAAATCGGCATCGGTACACTCGATCTGATCGGGGCTCTGTTTCTCGTGCAGATGGTCGGCATTCCATTCTCACTCTTCTTTGGACGAATCGCAGGATGGATCGGTACAAAAAAAGCGATTCTTCTGGGTCTTGGGATTTACACGCTGATCTCAATCGGCGGATTTTTCATGACCAAAGCCATCCATTTCTGGATGCTCGCATTCATGGTCGGTCTGGTTCAGGGAGGCACACAGGCGCTGAGCCGGTCGCTTTATGGAAGCATGATCCCAAAGGCCAAATCGTCCGAATTTTTCAGTTTTTATAATATCAGCGGCAAGTTTGCCGGGATCGCTGGTCCGGCCGTCTTCGCATTGATCAGCCAGCTCACCCGGAACAGCCGTCTCGGAATTCTGTCCCTGATTTTCTTTTTCATTGTCGGCGGGATTTTATTGATGCTTGTCGATATCGAAGAAGGCAGAAAAGTGGCTCGTTAAAGTAGAACTAACTTGCTCTCCACTGCTGCAATCACCTGATTCCCCAACCCCTGACAAAATGGAATCAATGCTTTAAAACCCAAACCGGGATTTCGTAAAAAGTACAGGGAGAGTACAGGAATAAGACTTGTGCTCGACAGAAATGATTACATCTAAATTATAATAGGTGACCGGTTTGTCTGATAAAGGAATATGCATTTTTTGCATATTGCTTTTTTTATCCAATTCGCCTTCGGCAAAAACATTGCGGACATGTCTTGAAATAACAGATTGGTCTCTTTGAAACAGTTCGGAAAGCTAAGCTTGAGTCAGCCAGACAGTTTCTTTATGTAGTTGTTGCATTTTTTGCAACAGTTCAAATTGTAAGAAATCCTTACAAGTTACTATTTTTAATCACTATGTTCCAAAAAGGAACCGACTGCCAAACGAACCACTCGGGTTTTCTGAAAAGTTCAGTTTACACTATTGTATTTCTCTTTTTTATCGGTTGGTTGTATTTAGGGAAAACCACAATAATTACAATGTATTTTTGAGGGATCAATTAAAATTAAGCGGAATCAATACGAACAACAACCAAAATAATCATCAAAATTTATCGAATTATTGTTTGGTTGTCAAGGGTTTTCCAAATTGGATTTAATCCTCCTTATTTCTTGACAATATGAGATATAAAATCTATATTCTATTATTCATGTCATATAAAAATTGATAATCCATGTTTTTCCAAAAACTTCAAATCAGGCTCATCTTTATTTTTGTTTCCTTTGTGATCGTGATTCTTTTGATCAGCGGCTGGATACTTCAATGGATGATCCGTCAGAATCTCGAAGCTGAATTGGGAAACAAACTGACCGCTGTTGCAGGTGCGGCCTCGGTACAATTCGAAGAAGAAGAGATCGGATATCTGATTCAGGCCATCGGTCCGAGAACACATGAAGTCCTCTCCGAGAAACTTCGACTCCTGAAACAGACCGCCGGCGTGAAACGCATTTATTTTTTTGACTCGGAAGGGAAAAGCCTGCTCGATACCGACTCCAAAATCAACCGCGGGGATGTCTACTTTAACCTGCGTTTCTATCCCAACGAAATCGAGGCAGTGCAATCGGGGAAAACGGCGCACACCGTGCTCTTCTATTCCGCTGAAGGCGAACCGGCCATGTCGGGATATGCGCCACTGATGCTCACCGGTGCGGTGGTCGGCGGCATCGGTGTGGACGGAAGCGTTCCTTTTTTGGGCGCAATCAGAACGCTGCGTAAACGGCTTCTGTGGATCGGGATTTCCGGATCGATACTCGCCGTGATTCTGGGAATGGTTTTTGCCGGTACCATCAGTCGTCCCGTGAGCAAACTGGCGCACTCTTCGAAACGGATCGGGATGGGAGATTACGATAAACCGATTTCTCCGCAGGGCAAGGGAGAAATTGGACTGCTGGCACAGACTATGGAAGAAATGAGAAAAAACATCATCGAAAGAGAAAAAGAACTGAAAGCCATGGTGGCGGGAATTGCCCACGAAATCCGGAATCCCATCGGCGGCATCGAACTCTTTACCGGACTTTTGGACGATGAAACGAAATCGAGTCCAAAGGCGCAGTCACATGTCCGACGAATCGCGAACGAAGTGCGCTACCTCAAGGAAATTGTGAATCGTTTTCTTGAATTCGCCCGGCCGAAAGACCCTCAAAAAGAATCCGTCAACCTCGGGACTGTTATCAACGAAGTCGAATCCCTTCTCGCGGATCAAATCGAAAATCAAAAAATTCAAATCGCGCGGTCTAAAAATATAGAAAGTTTGACTGTATCTGTTGATCCCGGCCATCTCAAGGAGATCGTTCTCAATCTCGTTCAAAATGCCGTGCAGGCGCTGCCGGACGGCGGGGAAATCCGTTTCGAAGCGGTTGCGGAACAAAACGCGATCACATTGCGAATCGCCGACACCGGTCCGGGCATCCCGGAAAATATACGGACGGATATTTTCCGGCCTTTTTTCACGACACGGGAAAAGGGAACGGGACTGGGGCTCTCCATTGTCCAAGGACTCGTGGAGGCCAATAACGGAACCATTCGGCTTTTTCCTTCCCGTACCTCGGGGACAGAATTCGAGATCCGGTTCGGTCGGATCACAACGAAATCAAAGAATTTGACATGACCCATTTCCAAAAAGGAAAACCATGACTGCGATAACTACCAAATCCCCTCTCCGCATTCTCGTGATCGAAGACAACGAGACCATGCGAACCGGCATGACCGAAGTGCTGAAAAAATCGGGACACGTTGTCAGGGAAACGGACGGGGGCGAAAAAGGACTTTCGATACTTGAGAGTGAGAATATCGATCTCGTCATCACCGATTATAAAATGGCCGGAATGGACGGCCTTGTGGTTCTCAAACGGATCAAACAGATCCATCCGAACATTGAGGTCATGATCATTACGGCATACGGCTCTATCGAATTGGCCGTGGAAGCAATGAAAGCCGGCGCCTGGGATTTCATCACCAAACCTTTTTCGAAAGACGAACTGAAACTCAAAGTGGACCGTGTTGCGGTCATGCTAACGCAACGCAACAAAGCGTATCGTCTCGCCGATGAAAACCGCTATCTCAGGGAGGAGCTTGACATTCGGTTGAATTACGGAGAGATCGTCGGTGAATCGCCCTCCATGAAATCGATTTACCGCGCCATTGAAAAGGTTGCGGAAACGGATGCTTCGGTCCTGATTTACGGAGAGAGCGGCACGGGAAAAGAATTGGTGGCCCGTGCCATCCACTTTCATAGCCTTAGAAAAGAAAATCCCTTCATCCGCGTCAATTGCAGCGCACTGGCCGAAGGCGTGCTTGAAAGTGAACTTTTCGGACACGAAAAGGGCGCTTTCACCGGAGCGGTCAAGCAGAAAAAAGGCCGGTTCGAACTGGCGGATAGCGGCACACTCTTCCTCGACGAAATCGGCGACATCCCCCTGTCCACACAGGTGAAACTGCTTCGGGTGCTTCAGGAAAAAGAATTCGAAAGGGTGGGCGGTGAAGAAACCCTCCGCGTAGATGTCCGCATGCTGGCGGCCACCCACCGCAATTTGAAAAAGGAAATCGAAGCCAATCGTTTTCGCGAAGATCTCTACTACCGGCTTCACATCCTGCCCATCGAGATTACTCCGCTTAGAGACAGAAAAACGGACATTCCTATGATCGTCAACCACTTTCTAAAG
>CAZIAH010000128.1:0-10260 GCA_964537715.1 uncultured bacterium
AGTATTCTTTGCCGTAGTTCTCATCTTTCAATTCGCCGGTACTGTCGTGTTTTTCGTAATAACGTACTTCCGTGATGCGCCCTTTTTCTACCTTGATCTCGCAGTAAGGTCGGTGGCCGTACGGAGTAGGATCGATGCTCGCTTTGTAGAAACCGTCTTTGTAAATGATGTGTCTGAATTTTGATGCCCATTCCGGCAGCGCAGGGGTCTGTCTTAAAATGATGTTTTGCTGAAAATGGTATTTCTTCCCTCCGGTTTGCCGAATACATTCCCAGGTTTTACCGTCTTCTCGCAATTTTCCCGACAGGCTTGTCCGTGTGGAACGGCTGCCGAAATGGATCGTTCCATTTTCAATGGATACAGTATCGATGGGAACGAGCTCATAGGTCTGCCAGGATGAGATCATGTATCCCCACTGACTCTGTATCGGTGCGTCGTAAATCCGGATGACAATATTTTCCACATTTTTTTCTCCGTGAAGGATTTCACCCGCCCAGATTCCGGCAGTGGAATTTTTCACTTCCTGTCCAGCGGCCGAGAAAACCGTGATAATCAAAAGAATCAATGTTATAAGATTTCGAATCAATGGATTCATTTATTACTCCTCATTGGTTTGGTTGGTATCGTTCAGTGCGTTCACGATCTGTTCGGCGCTCAGGACCCTGGCGAATCCTTTTCTCAAGACTTTTAGTTCCGGTTCCTGCATGGTCATGTCGTCGGTCGAAGTGACGTCGTTGCCGAAAACGACTTTGAATCCCCGTTCATACCCCTGACGCGCCGTGGTGCCGCAGCAGAAATTTGTCATGGTGCCGCAGATGATGATCGTATCCCGGTTCAGGTTTTTCAATATGGTTTCGAGAGGGGTGTCGTAAAACGCACCGTAGGAAGGCTTGTGAATGACGAGATCGTCCTTTTGGGGCTTGAGTTCCTTCCACACGTTGCCTTTGATAAAATATCCGGATTGATCGATATCCATATCCGGAAACCGGTTCGGCATAAATTTACCGGAGGCCGGTCTGTCGAGATAGCTGTTGGTTCTTGAAAATACAGTAAAGATCACTGGGATGGCGTGGTGACGGCAGGCCGCGATCAATTTCTTGATCAAAGGTACCTGCCGGGTGGCTTCGGGTATCCAGTAGGGCGTCGAATGGGGCTGAACGAATTCATCCTGCATGTCAATGACAAGCAGCGCACATTTGTCTTTTTTTATTGCAAATTTTGCGTCCCCGGATCGATACGCTTCTTTTGCGTACTGCAGCACCTGTTCTTCAGAGAATAGTTCCATTTTGCACTTTCTCCTGAAATCCTGTTGTTTCCTGATTAAAGGTTTGATTTATTCGGAATCGTTCCTTGTCAAATTTTATATGAACAGAACAAGAACGTTTTTATAGAAATGAGACAGGTCTATTCCAATAAAGAAAAATCGTGAAAAATGTCAAGTGAATTTTTTGACAGATATAAAAAGTGTCAGGGGAAATTCTTTGATCTGTGCCTTACATTTGATTCAAAATACAGATCTGAGCTATATTAAAAATCGTTTTAATTTGTTATTCCTACCGAACCCGAAGCAGGTGGACAAATACAAGAGTCGTTTAATGTTTTGGTTATTATGAGATTCTGGAACAAATCCGGAATGATAAATTTTTCATGCTAATTTTTAAGGATGGGAAAGAGAGGATTGGGCAATAAAAAACCGCTCCGATTAAATCTTTACGGAGCGGTCTAGTATTGAAAAAACAATAAGTTTAGTGTTATTTTGCTTCCAACTCCTGTTGTGCTTTGACCCGAATAAAGGCATAATTCAGATCATTCAAGGCATTAAATTTCGCAGTTTTCAGGAGGTATTCCCTGGATTTTTCCTGGTTCCCCTGTCCCGCATACGCTTTGTATAATCGGTACAGATTATAGGGATTCTGAAGGTTGGCCTGTTCAAGTTCTTCAATGGCTTTGTTGTATTCTTTTTCATTAAGCGCGATTATGCCGAGGAGTTCATGTGCCAGCCGGGTGAGAAAAATATTGTTCATATTTTCTGCATCTTTTAGAAATTCGGAGGCATTGGCTTTAGCTTCTGGCATTTCTTTCTTTTGCAAGGCCACTCTTCCAATGTTGTAAAGGTGGATGCGCCGCGCGTTTTTCTTGACTTCATTTGACAAGTTGGAGGATTCCGAGACTTTCAGTGCGTCTTCATATTCCTGTGCGGCCTTGTCGGCTTGTCCCATTTCAAGCAGGATATCTCCCATCGTAATCAGATCGCCGCTCATTGCGTTTGCGTCCTCAATATTAGATGCGATGATATACTCTTTTTTTATTTCATCGAGCGCTTTGTCCAGTTTGCCTTCATCTGCATAGGAGACGGCCGTGGCAAAATGTGCGGCTCGGCGTTCACCGGTGTCCCGTGCAATTGCTTGAAGTTTCATCAATTGCTCTCTGGCTTCCTCGTGCTTATTTTTGAAGTTGAGATCGGTGGCGATGCCGATGTGCGAAGCAACGAAATTGGGATCGATTGTTAGAGCCTTTCTGTAATTGTCGATTGATGTGTTGTATTTTCCGATTTTCATCAGTAACTCTGCATAGGAGTCATAGGGGTTAGGATCGTCCGGAATCAGCGAAATATATTTTTTAAACGCATCTTCAGCCTCGGTATATTGTCCGAGA
Source organism: uncultured bacterium (assembly GCA_964537715.1). Taxonomy (GTDB): domain Bacteria; phylum Zhuqueibacterota; class QNDG01; order QNDG01; family DSAB01; genus CAZTZL01. The sequence goes on from CAZIAH010000128.1 coordinate 2,656, forward strand.
AGTCGGTATGCATACCCCAGTTCGTTATACAGAGGCGGGAATTTGGGATTGATTTTTCCGGCTGTTCGGTATTCATTGACGGCAAGGGCATAATCCTGTACTCCATAGTAGTAATTACCCAGATCGTCATGGGCGCGTTCGTCTTTGGGATATTTCATAACCAGTTCGGTTAACAATTCTTTCTGTTTCATGGGAAATCCGTTCGCGGCCGCCTGGGCTCCGAGTATAATCAATCGTTCACCATCGGAGATTTTGTCGGTTAAATCGGCCGCTTTGTTCAGATTCTCGAAAAAGCCTTTGGCAGTGGGGGAGACAAGTGCCATATTGTAATAGGCCATGGCGAATTCGGGATCTTCTGCGATGGCTTTTTCCCAGTAACTGATGGATTTCTGTAACTGGAGATTTTCGACAAGCTCTCTTCCTTTTAGATAATTTTCGAGCGCAGTTTTGGATGAAGTGGTGATCGGGATTTTCTTCCCTTTGTCGCTTGAACATCCCAGCCAGACACATAGGAGTATGATTGTGGATAAAAATAAAAAGTAAAAATGATGTTTTCGCACCGTGTTCACCTCCTCATGAATTGTGTGCTTCATGATTGTCATGTAAATCCGATTCATTCGATCAAAAAATGACAAATTTGAGAATCTGCGGCTTTATTTCATCTTGGTTTTTTTGTAACCCGCCGGAATCTGAAACAGATTATCGGGTGCACTGCCGGTTTTAAAATCCAGAAGTTCCGTGGACGAGGAAATCTTTTGGTTCATAACATTCTGGGTCGAAACCGACAACACCTGTACGCCCTTCATTTTTTTCATCTCTTCCATCATGGTACCGGCCATATTCTGCATGGCGGGATTGGCTGTGCTGAGCGCCGTGCTGAATTTAGAGTAAAGATTGGGATCGATTTTCAAATCTTCGGTCGCCCAGATTTCCGAGTTGTTTTTCCCCATTACGGTGTTCATGGTCATGATGTACTTTTTGCACTTCCAGCCATTGATCACTTTCGATTCACTGGTCGGCTGAACGCTCACTTCGACTTTCATCATTCCCTGCATCATATTCTGAAATCCTGCCGTGTCTTCATCGTTCATACGTTCTTCTTCATCCATTCCAGACATCATTTCGTTGAAATTCATGGGCATTTCTGCGTAGGTTTTTTCTTTATGATCGATCATGATCATTTTTTGTTGATCGAATATTACGATCATGGATTTCTCTTCCGAATCGCTTCGAAACCCTTTTTTGGTTAGCCAGCTTTCTTCAATGACGTCCTGGGCAGGTTGATTTTGCCCCATGATGGAAACCGCATCGGTGTGGCGTTTTTGTTTCATGTAAACATCCGCATGCAGTGTTGCCGTGAAGGTGATCAGAGTCAGCATTGTGAGCAGAAACGATTGTGCAATAGACTGTGTTTTCATGAAAATCTCCTTTCGTCTTTTTTCGATTGCAGATAAATAAGGTAAGAATGGTTCGTGTAATTTCAAAAGTTATGGTTCATGACTCAGAAAAATCACATTTCTCATTTCAGAAAATCAGTTTGGAAACAATTGTACATCCTGTGATCGCCGGTTTTATGAGCCGCTTTCTTCTTGTTTTTTTTCGAGGAGTTTCTTTACCATGAAGAGGATTTTGTGAGGAGAATCGCTGCCTTTGTATCCGTAATAGTTGGCGCCCAGATTGATTGCTTTTTGAACGTCTTCGATTTCTTTCAGATTTGTAATCACAAGGACGGGAATATTCTTGGTCATTTCGTAGGATCGAATTTTCTTTAAAACATCGAGACCATGAATATCGGGAAGAATCAAATCCAGCAGTATCAGATCTGGTTTTCTTTCAAGTGCCAGTTCAAATCCTTTTTCGCCGTTTTCGGCTTCAATGACGTTAAATCCGTAATTGCTTAAAATTCCTCGATACATGAAACGGATGGTTTGGGAATCCTCGACAAGAAGAATCGTTTTCCCTTTCAGGAGGTCCTTATCGTCTTTTTTTTGCTCGATAATTTCCATTTTCATATACTCTTTTTAATTATGGAGATGTGTAATCGAATGGTCTGTGTATCTCTGTTTAATTATAAGCATCAAAATGCAAATTTCCAATATATTTTGTTAAAAAAATATTTGTTGTCGAAATTTTAATAAATCTCTTTAAAAATCGCGGCAGGAAAGAAGAAATATCAAATCATATTCTCGGAGTGTTCTACAGAATTGAATCCGTTCGATCCGATTTTATATTATTCGATTGATTTTTCAAAAATGGTATATGTTTTTGAATGGGTACCTCCCAAACGTTTGAGCATGCGAATGACCATGTGATTGTCTTCGAGTACCCATCCGGCATCGCAGTATTCGTATCCCTTGTTTTCGGCGTACTGCTTTTGTTTCCAGATCATGACGGCGTCGAGACCGAGTCGATGAAATTTGGGTTTGACACCGAGATATCCCAGCCGAAATCCTTTCGTTTTGTTTTTTCCCAGAATCATGCGAATGGCCCGGAGCAATTCGAGATTTCGGCATTTCCCGATGCGTCCGAGATATTCGGTGACATTGGGAACGCCGCCAAAAAAGGCCACCGGTTCATTTTTGATGTAAAGAAAGATGAACAGACCTTTGTCAAGAATCAACATCATGTCGTCGATGATGGCATTGAATTCTTCCTGCGTAAAAGGAACAAAACCGAAGTTCTGGTTCCACGCCGCATTGTAGATTTCCAGCATTTCCTGTTTTCTGACTTTCAGCGGGCGCTGATCCCAGGTCTCCATTTGAATTCCGTATCGCTGAATTATTTTTTCCGTCAATTCGATAAATTTCGGATCGTATGGCTCCTGGACGGGCAGTTCCCATGAATGCACCTTTTTCACGGGTTGAAAACCTGCCTGAACGAGATGATCCGCATAGTAGGGTTTGTTGAAGTGATAATACATCACCGGACGGGAATCGAATCCTTCAGTCAGTACTCCCGGTGTGGCTTCATTGACGGGCAAGTTCTGCGGGCCGCGTATTTTTTCCATACCGTTGTTTTTTAGCCAGCTGCTGGCGGAATCAATCAATGCATTCGTGACCTGCTGGTCATCGATCGTTTCGAACTGGCCGAAAAATCCGACTTTGTCTTTCCAGTGCTCGTTGTGGCGGTCATTGATGAAAACGTTGCACCGCCCGACGACACGGTCGTCCCGCAAGGCGATAAAAAAATGCATTTTGGCATGTTTCAGGAAAAGGTTGTCCGACTCAAAAAAACCGTGCATGCCGATAAGTCTGAATCCCAGATACTCGTAATCCAGAAGCGGTACATATTGGGGATCATCGGTATAATGTGCCCAGTGAAAATCGACAAACTGTTTTAGACGTTTTTTATCTTCACGGGTTTTGTTGGAAAAATCGACAATGCGTATATTCTGGTGCTGGTTCATTTTCTGCTTTATATGATTCCGAATTGTTTCCCGAATTTGGAAAAGAGGTCCAATATTTTATCGAGTTCTTCCTCGGTGTGCGTGGCCATGTAGCTGGTTCTGATAATGGCCTCGCCCGGGGGAACGGCGGGACTGATCGACGGGTTGGTAAAGATGCCGTTGTCAAACAGGAGTTTCCAGAAAGCAATGCATTTTTCTTCGGCACCTATTTTTAAAGGAATAATGGGCGTCTGGCTGTGACCAATATCAAAGCCCAGACTTTTGAAGCCTTCGTGCATTTTTCTTGTGTTTTTCCAGAGTTTTTCGATCCGTTCGGGTTCGGATTCGATAATATCGAGACAGGTAAGCACCGTGGCCACAGCGGCCGGCGGAGGACTGGCCGTGAAGATCAATGCCCTGGCGTTGTGTTTGATGTAATCGATGACCAGTTTTTCACCGGCCACGAATCCGCCGATCGAGGCAAACGATTTGCTGAACGTTCCCATGTGCAGATCGATTTTTTCCTCCAGACCGTAATGTTCACCCGTGCCTCGGCCGTGTTTTCCCAGAACACCGATGGAGTGCGCATCGTCCACATAGAGTCTGGCCTGGTATTTTTCGGCCAGTTTGACAATTTCCGGAAGGTTAGCAATATCCCCTTCCATGCTGAACACGCCGTCGGTGACGATCATTTTTCCGACATCTTTATCCGAGAAAAGTTTCAACACCCTTTCAAGGTCTTCCATGTTATTGTGATGATATTTGACCACTTTTCCAAAAGCAAGCCGGCATCCGTCAACAATCGAGGCATGATCTGCCCGGTCTGTAAACACCAAATCATTCTTGCCGATCATGGTTGAGATGGTTCCCTGATTCACGTGATGCCCGGTTGAAAAGCATAGGGCAGCTTCCCGGCTGAGAAACTTGGCTAACCGGTGTTCCAATTCGACATGAATATCCAGTGTGCCGTTTAAAAAGCGCGATCCTGTACAACCGGTTCCGTATTTTTTTACCGCATTGACTGCTGCTTCCGTAACTTTGGGATGACCGGTTAATCCAAGATAGTTGTTGGAACCGATCATGATCATTTGTCTTCCATCCACCATCACTTCCGATCCAGGACTGGATTGAATCTGCCGGAAATAGGGATAAAAACCAGATGCAATGGCTTCTCTGGCCCGCGTATAGTTGTAACATTTCGAAAATATGTCCACGATGCGCTCCTCTCAATCTATTGCTGCATGTGTTGATTTGTTTTAAATTTGTTGTGGTGTTTGGTTCTTCAGCGAACGAGTAACAGCGAATACACTTTTAAACAATAATAAACGTTAAGTTAAAATTCCTATTAAGGTAAGGAAAGTATGGAATATTGTCAATAAGAAATTGTGAATGTTTTATGTTGATGCATTCTGTGGGAATGAGTTGGATGGCCTTTAATTTCAAGGTCAGATTATTTAAGTCATTGATTCATACGATTAATTTTGTCAAATCTGGAAACCAGACCGTTATCCGCTCCAAATTGGGAAAATCCGAATGATCAGAATAGAGAACCGTATAAAAAAAGTAGATCAAAAATGGTACCGCAAACCGAGACTGATCGTATATGCGTAAAGTGTTTTGTATCCACTGAACCAGTCCGGTATGGGAGTATGCCGCTGATAAACTCCCAGCGCCAGATGATATTCCGTTTTTTCGCTGTAGAACAGAGTCCCTGGATCAAAATAAGTCCCCTTAATGGACATGCTCATTTCAATTTCATTTGACTGAAGATCGTTTAATTTGCTGTCTACCGTGAGAAATCCATCGTCGTTCAGGTATTCATTCCGGAAAAAGTCCGCATGCTGCTGCGTGTAGTATCGGAGTTCCAGACCAAGCAGGATGGTCTTGTTTGCCACATACTGTTGCACAAGAACGTTGGCCGTGTGCGACCGTATGTTCCAGTCATCCCAGTAATACCGGTAACCGACCTGAAGTGAAGAATTTTTAAACCACATCCAGTTGGAGCGGATCCCTACTGCTTTTCTCAGTCGGGTGTCGGGCAGAACGGTCTCGTGGTAGATGAAGGTGTTGTCCTGAAATATCGGCACAGGCTGGTATGGATCGGACAAGTACCCGAACATGCGGGTAACTGAAACGTTCATTTGTACAATCCAGGTTTGAGCAAGCACTTGGGTCAGTCCTGCGCTGGCTGTGATCACATTTTTACGTTTTGTCCAGTTACGTGTGTCAGGAAAGACCTGGTCCCAGCTTCGAACCACACCAAGTTGAACCGTGGTGTTCTTCATAGCAAAGGGGTAACTCATCTGGGCAGCTAGCGTCCACGAGCGGTAATCGTGCTCAGTGCTGTACAATAGGTTCAAAGACAAGGAACCTTCACCGATCAGATAGTACAGTCCTCCATTCAATTCATGCCTTACCTCATCGAATGTGGATTCAGGATAGCCCGTTCCTCTTTGAGATGCGGAGGTTACAGCATCGGGATTGTTGTTCGATGTTGCAGAAGTAACTCCATCGATTTGGAAACGGCTCCGCATTGATGCGGCTGTGATGCAGTCTACAAGATAGCGTCCTGTCAGGCTTGCCGAACCTGTAATGCGTTTCGTGATAGAAACAGTGGGATAGAGGATGTTCACACGGAAGTTGTCGAAATAGCCATTGAACATGACCTGAATCTCATTTTCCGGCAGTTCCTCCGCACGGAGAAAGAACCCGCCCAAAATACCGATCACGCCTGCAGTAATTAGGATTTTTTTTACCCGCTCAACCACAGCCGCATCCACCACTCTGTGCGCCTGTTGCCCCTGCGGATCCTTCCCTGTAATCCAGATGGTGCTCTTTGATTCCCTTTTCTATTGGATTATCGTCAAACATCATGATCGGATCGGCCAACCGTTCACGCTGCCAGGGCTGAACCCGTGCACAACCGCTGAAGAAGATGAAAACGGCAATAGCTCCAAGGAGAAGTCGTATTTTCATACTGTCACGGTTCCGATTTTTCTTTCAACAGGGCATTGATTTCTTTTAGATATGCATCTTTCTTTTCGGATTTAAAACCTTTATGTTGATAACGGATCAGGCCGTTCCGGTCGATCAGCACAGTGGTGGGCATGCCTTTGACCTGGTACAGCGGCGGGATCTTCGAGTCTTTGTCCAAAATGATTGGAAATGCCGGTGGGGCTTCTAGACGCGAAATGAATTTCTGAACGTTTTGAACGTCGTTATCGATGTTGACCGCGAGAATAACCAGTCCCTGGTCGTTATACTGTTTATACGTGTCCATCAGGAAAGGCATTTCCTCCTGGCAGGGTCCGCACCAGCTCGCCCAGATATCGAGCAGTACAACCTTGCCTTTATAGTCCGAGAGCTGTACGACCTTGCCATCCATTGTGGTGCCCGAAAAAAGCGGAGCAGGTGCATTGACAGATTGGGCGAATACGCCGTTTGTCCAGGCAAATATCATCCATAATCCTATTCTTTGTAATCTCATGCGAATTCCTTTTTTAATCATCGTCTTCACCTCGTTCTGAATCTTCACCGTCTTCCCAAACTGCGCCGTGGCACTGATAACAGGATGAGACAGCGATGTGCCGTCCCGATGAAACAGCCACACCACCTCTCAGGTCACTGCCGTGACAGGAGGAAGCCGAACAGCCCTGTTGGGGATCGGACGGTTCGAAAAGCCCTGGTTTATGAAAAAAACCGGAAATGCTCTGGGTATGATCGCCGGGCACATCCGGCTTGGACTGACTGGGGAAAAATCCATCACAGGATAACAACAGTATAATAAAAATCAGTACTGCGGCTTCAATCAGGATGTACAGACAGAAAAGCAGTTTCTTTTTTATGTGTATATTCATAGGATATGTTAAAAGATTTTCTCGCCAGCGTCAATAGGATTAGAAATGCCGACGGTCTCGTTCACTCATTTGCCTCTGAGTACTGTATTAAATGAGTGAATGAATAAAAGGTTCCTCTTTTCCATATAGGGTTTCTTTTGATGATCCTGGGCCTTATGATCCCGGTTATTTGGGTTGTTGATCAACTTTACGAATTCTGTTGGCTTGGAAATCCGAACATTATCCGCCCCGGACCGGGAAGTCCTGAATGGCCAAATGTATATCTACTGTTATTATTTATGATATATTATAGTGGAATTCGATTTACTTTTTCCAAATTTTTACGGACTGTCGTTCAATCAATTTGGTTGGTACGATGGTAGT